>NZ_JBRJXU010000156.1:0-5077 GCF_057467645.1 Zarconia sp. | reverse complement strand
TGAATGCCCCACTCACCCGAAGAGGATATTCACCACCTGTGGTGAACTCAGTTGTGACATGTTCACCGAGTTCGCCTCGGGTGATTCTCAAATCTCACCCAGAGTGGGCATTACCGCCTGTGGCTTAACCCGCGCCTCACGTTAAACTCTAAAAAATTCGGAATTCCGAAGTCTGATGTACGAATAACAGGTGATTTAACTCTTGTATTTGTAAATTTTTAGTGCAATTGCCACACGCGCTCGATCTCGACAGAAATATCGGGAAATGCCAACGGTTCGATCGACCCTTCTGTCAAAATAAACTCAGTCGTATAACTTCCGGAACTCGGTTCTCGAAAAACATGGAGTTGCTTGGCTTTAACATTAACCACCCAATATTCGAGAATATTCGATCGGGCGGAGGCTTGCTTTTTTTCGTTGAGATCGAAATCTAAAGTCGTTCGCGAAATTTCCACTAGCCAAAGTATATCTTCTGGGTGGGGATGGCGCGATCGATATCGATCGCGGGGCAGTTTAACTACGGCAATATCCGGTTCGGGTTCGGAATCTGCTAGGGAGATAGGATGGGCTTCTCGTACCAACGCCAAACTGGAGAGAAGTGCGCGTAGATACTCCACCGTTCCTTCCGTGAGAAAGGCATGAAAAGGACCTTCGGGGGGCATTTCAATAATTTCTCCTTCGAGGAGTTCGACGCGGCGATCGCGAAAAAAATTTAAATCGATGAGGCGATGATATTCTTCGATCGTCCATTTGAGGGAAGTTTTCATAGCTATACGATCGCGTATGAGTCAATCGATCGAGGGTGGAAAAATCGCAATCAAAACGGAATATTATTCTACCTCGACCTTCGGGTTACAATTACATCAACGATCGCACCCATTCCCGATCGGAATCCTTTAAGGGCGGGATAGGAAGTTGAGAATAATCGATCGTCAAATCCAAAGCCGCTTCCGAATAGGCGCGATCTAAAATCTCCGCTAGGTTGACAATGGGTTCGCGTTCTTGAGGCAGTAGCGGCAGGGAAAAGGCCGGAATCGGTTCGCGCAAGTTGAAAGGGTAGAGTTCCGCTTCCGGACGCAGATTTGCCCGACTCACCAGAATTCGATAGTCTGATGAAATTGTTGCGGTCATCGGCATCAAATCGCCCGATCGCAATAGATCGATTTCCACCAAATGCGTCGTACTATTCAACACCTTTTGTCGCTTCGTGAGGTACTTTTGCCGACCTTCCCCCCCTCGTTTGTTCGTCGGCGAAAGCAGTTCGATTGCGGTAATGACTCGTCCGGTTTTGACTTCTCGAATTTCCAGGTAGCGTTCGGTACGTTCTTCAATTTGGGGAACTGTGACTCGAACCGGTTTGGGAATCACCTGAGTTGCCCTTACACTCGATTCTACATCGGGACGAACTTCAAACACTGAGGCATCGGGAATACCAACCAGGATGGCATCGCTGTAAACCCGCTTTTCCACCGCTGCTCGATATTTGGGAACCAGTCGGGGATTAAGAGATCGGGCCAACTCGACAATCAGCCAGGAATGGACTTCAGGCCACAACGCAGGATTTTCCAAATAGGGGTTCATGCCGGGAAAGTTCGGTGTCATGGCTTTTGGAGGCGGAAGGGGCAGGCTTCAATTTTGAGATTCAATACAGTGGCGACGCTTCGGGTTGCACACCAATTCTAGAATTGACGAAGAAACGTCAAGCCATCGTTCTCATATGATATCGAGAACCCCCCCCGAAACGTTTCCCCAGACCTCCCTGAAAAAGAGTAAGTTAATCCACATTGAACTGGCATATTCTCAAAACAAGTTAAAAATGCTAAATTCCTCACCGTGTCACCGCGTTACCACGTCAGTCAAAACTCGTAAATGAGATGCGTTCGCGCGCGCGTCTCCTAGCTCTTTCAGAGCGGCTGCGCCAAGGTCGAATCGCCGCTTATCGCACCCCACCAAATCGGTCATACTATAATGTCTCGAAGTCCCGATCTCGCCTGAGGAGTGTTATGAGCTATCAAATGGATCGTCGCGCCTACGCCCAAACCTACGGCCCCACAGTGGGCGATCGCGTTCGCCTTGCGGATACGGAACTAATTATCGAGGTGGAACGGGACTACACCACCTACGGCGACGAGGTAAAGTTTGGCGGCGGCAAGGTGATTCGCGATGGCATGGGACAGTCGCCGATTTCCAACGCGGATGGTGCCGTGGATATGGTGATTACCAACGCCCTGATTCTCGATTGGTGGGGCATCGTCAAAGCCGATATCGGTATCAAAGACGGAAAAATCTACAAAATTGGTAAAGCGGGCAACCCCTATATCCAAGACAACGTGGATATTATTATCGGCCCCGGAACCGAAGCCGTCGCTGGGGAAGGTTCGATCGTCACCGCCGGGGGAATTGACTCCCACATCCACTTCATCTGCCCCCAACAAATCGAAACGGCGATCGCCTCTGGGGTAACGACGATGATTGGCGGCGGAACCGGGCCGGCCACGGGAACCAACGCCACCACCTGCACCCCCGGCCCCTGGAACCTGCACATGATGCTGCGGGCAGCCGATGCGTTTCCCATGAATTTGGGGTTTATGGGCAAAGGGAACAGCAGCCAAACCCAAGGACTTGAAGAACAAATTCTGGCTGGGGCGATGGGGCTGAAGCTTCACGAAGACTGGGGAACCACTCCAGCGGCGATCGATACTTGCCTGACGGTGGCCGATAAATACGACGTGCAAGTGGCTATCCACACTGACACCCTCAACGAAGCCGGATTCGTGGAAAATACGATCGCCGCCTTCAAAAATCGCGCCATCCACACCTACCACACGGAAGGGGCCGGAGGCGGACACGCGCCAGATATCATCAAAGTTTGCGGCCAACCCAACGTTCTCCCCTCCTCCACTAACCCCACCCGGCCCTATACCCTCAATACCCTCGACGAACACCTGGATATGCTGATGGTGTGCCATCACCTCGACCCCAGCATTCCCGAAGATGTCGCCTTTGCCGAGTCCCGCATCCGCCGAGAGACGATCGCCGCCGAGGATATCCTCCACGATTTAGGGGCGTTCAGTACCATTGCCTCCGATTCCCAAGCCATGGGACGGGTGGGGGAAGTGATTATCCGCACCTGGCAGACGGCCCATAAAATGAAGGTGCAACGGGGACATCTGCCGGAAGATTCCAGCCAAAACGACAATTTCCGGGCGAAGCGATACGTTGCCAAATACACCATCAACCCGGCGGTGATGCACGGCCTGGCGCAGTATGTGGGTTCGATCGAAGAAGGGAAACTGGCGGACTTGTGTTTGTGGAAACCAGCCTTTTTTGGCGTCAAACCGGAACTTGTGATTAAAGGTGGGGCGATCGCTTATGCCCAAATGGGAGATGCCAACGCCAGCATTCCCACCCCCCAACCCGTCCACATGCAGCCGATGTTCGCCAGTTTTGGCGGCGCAAAACACACCACCAGTCTCACCTTTGTTTCCAAAGCAGCCCTAAAACGAGATATTGGCACTCAGTTGGGGTTGCAAACGACCCTGGCGGCGGTGGCGAATACCCGCGAAATTGGCAAAAAAGACCTCAAACTCAACGACGCGCTACCTCAGATCGAAGTCGATCCGGAAACCTACGAAGTGCGCGCCGATGGGGAATTGCTAACCTGCGAACCGGCGACGGTGTTGCCGATGGCCCAGCGATATTTCTTGTTTTAATGGGGGTGAATTTCGTTAAGTAACGTGAGGCGCGGGTTAAGCCGCAGGCAGAAAACCCCGCACTTCACCGAGAGTGGGGTTTTCAAGATTCGAGAGTGACCCGATCTGATGTCACCTCACGTATCGGGAGCGAGCGCACAACACCGGGGTAAATCCCCGAGCAGGTCAGGAGGTAACTCCATTCTCCCCCTTGCGGTGAAACTGTCCGATCCCGAACTGACATTAAGTAGAGTTCTAAAGGGTATGACGAACGAATAGAATAGACATCCCATGCACCTTGACCATTCTAAAATCCCACTCCTTTCTCTCTTCCTTGCCGCATCTTTGCTGCTGGAGAGTCCCGCTACCCGCGCCGCGCAGCATCTGTCGCCCATCGCCGAGACTCCAGTACTGGCACAAACGACTCAGGAACGGCAAGCAGAGGCCGATCGACTTTATCAGCAAGCATATCAGCAGTTTCAAATCAGTCAATTTCAAGATGCGATCGAATCTTGGGAACAAGCACTGGTCATTTATCGAGAAATTGGCAATGTCTCTAGAGAAGCTGCCGCTATCAATAATTTGGGTAATGTGTATCGTACCTTGGGACAATACGAACGGGCCATTGAGTCGATCGAACAAGCTTTAGCGATCTTTCAAGACATTGACGATGTGGCGGGAGTTGCATACTCTCTCGATGGTTTGGGCACTTCTTATCTGTTGCTAGGTCAATACGAACGAGCGATTACATGTCTCGAGCGAGCCTTAGCTCTCAAACAGGACATTGGCGATGTGGCGGGAGAAGCTCACTCTCTGATGGGTTTAGGGCTTGTTTACCGTTCTCTGAGTCAATACGAACAAGCGCTCGCACTCCTTGAGCAAGCTTTAGTGATTTTTCAAGAAATTGACCATGCCTGGGGAGAAGCAGCTTCGATTCATAATTTGGGTCTTGTTTACTCTTTCCTCGGGGAATACGAGAGGGCGATCGACTTTTTCGGGCAGTCTTTAGATATCACTCGAGAAATCGGTGATGTAGCGGGAGTTGCGATCTCGCTGAATAATTTGGGTAATGCTTATCGTAACCGAGGGGAATACGAGAGGGCGATCGAGTTTCACCAACAATCTTTAGCCATTAAACGGGAAATCGGCGATTTGGCAGGCGTTGCGGATTCTCTAACAAGTTTGGGCAATGACTACCTCGATCTCGGACGATACGAGAAGGCGATCGAGTTTCACCAACAATCTTTAGCCATCCAACAGGAAATCGGCGATTTGGCGGGAGTTGCGATCTCGCTGAATAATTTGGGTAATGCTTATCGTAACCGAGGGGAATACGAGAGGGCGATCGAGTTTCACCAACAATCTTTAGCCATTAAACGGGAAAT
>NZ_JBRJXU010000155.1:0-23744 GCF_057467645.1 Zarconia sp. | reverse complement strand
TTCCTCCACAGTGCCGGAACTGCCAAACGGATGAACGCCCAACCCACCGGACACGCCAATATGGGGGCAAAAGTCACGGTATCCCCCGACTTCACCCACATCGTCGCCGCATCCTTCCCAGAAGAAGAATACAGCCTGGAAACCGCCGAAAACGTCCTCCTAATCGACGACCTCAGCGCCCTCCACGCCGGAGTGAACGCCCTCCAGGGTTCCTTCTCCCTCCCCTTCGACGGCTGGCTGGTGAATAAAGGCGAAAAAGTCAGTGTCGATTCCGCGACCGTTGCCGGCGATATCCGCGAAGTCCTCAACTCGATTATCTACGTCGAAAAAGACCCCGAAATCACCCCCGGCGGCATCTGCCCCCGCATCTGGGTGGAAGGTCTCTCGATTACCTGCGAGTGATGAATTCGGAATTCGGAATTCGGAGTTCGGAATGGGGATGAGTTCGGAATTCGACACAAACCCACCCCTAACCCCTCCCGAGAGGGGAACTGGAAAACTGGGGGATATTGAAGGTAAAGCACTTCTAACCTCTTTCTCCCCTCTCGGGAGGGGCTGGGGGTGGGTCGGGAAACGGGTAGAATCCCAGCAGATATCTAAGTCGTCAAACAACTAATCGATTTCACGATACAAAATAATGATGCGATCGCCCCACACCCCACACCCCACACCCCACCTTCACCGGCATCCCAAAGGAGACGCGATAACAACACATGGCTAGGGTTTGTCTGGAAAATATCGCGCGGCGGTTCGATCGCACTGCCGCTATCGAAAATATCTCGTTTGAAGTCCCCGATGGCGAGTTCTGGGTGCTGGTGGGGCCCTCCGGTTGCGGCAAGTCCACTATCCTGCGTACCATCGCCGGATTGGAAACGGCAACTTCGGGAAATATCTACATCGGCGATCGCTGCGTTAACTCGGTTCCGGCGCGGGAACGGGATGTGGCGATGGTGTTCCAAAACTACGCCCTCTACCCCCACATGACGGTGCGGGAAAACCTATCGTTCGGTTTGAAAATGCGCAAGGTTGATGGCAGTACCATCGATTCTACCGTCGAACGAGTGGCTCGATCGCTCAATCTCGATCGCCTCCTCGATCGCAAACCGAAACAACTCTCCGGGGGGCAGCAGCAACGGGTGGCCCTGGGACGGGCGATCGCCCGCCAACCCCAAGCTTTCCTCCTCGACGAACCCCTCTCCAACCTGGACGCGCAACTGCGAGACGACACCCGCGCCGAACTCAAACAACTTCACCAACGCCTGGGCATCACCACCATCTACGTCACCCACGACCAAGTGGAAGCGATGACCCTGGCCGATCGCATTATCGTCCTCGAAGGGGGACGCATCCAACAAATCGGCGACCCCCTCACCCTCTACGATCGCCCCCAAAACCGAATGGTGGCAACGTTTCTGGGCAGTCCCCCGATGAATATCCTTGCGGCTACCTACACCCCGGAAGGATTCGCCGTCGCCGGACAAACCGTTCCCTGTCCCCCGGAAATCGCGAAGCGAGTGCAACCCAAACCGGGATGTCGCTTCGATTTAGGCATTCGTCCCGAACATCTCGCCATCGTCGGCGATGCCCAAACCGCTCACCTGAAAGCAGAAGCGATCGTTGTCGAACCCCTGGGACGAGAAACCCTAGTGCGCGTCGAAATTCCCGGCAGCCACGACGAACCGGCAATCCTCCTCAACCTGCAAACCACCCCAGATTTACAACCGCGTTCGGGAGATAAGTTGATGTTGCAATTGGATCTCGATCGGTTATTTGTATTCGATGCGGGAACGGGAGAGGTTTTATCTTCGTAAGTAATGGGGAACGGGGAATGGGGAATAGGCATTGGTGAAAGGTTAAGCACTTTCTATCGATGTCAAGTGCCTAGGGTCGAATTGCTCAAACCTTTTCAAAATAAAGCTTTCAACGATTTCACTCTTTTACGCAGGGGGTGTGGGGTTTCCCCCCAACTCCGGGTTTTCGGTTGATTCAGGCCAAGGTTTACAAAGTGAATACAACCAAAACCAGTCACCAATGGGGAATAGGGAATAGGGAATAGGGAATAGGGAATAGAGAATTGAAAAAATCTATTTCTTCAATCGTGTAAATAAACTGATGACGAAGCACCATCATCAAAAAAGTCCCCGAACTCTCTTGAATATCGCTATAATTCTGTACTGACGCGATCGACACCCGGCGGTTAACTCAGGAAAAACACGCCGCGACCGGGATCTTCAAAGCTGGTGGAAATCGAATCGATACCCTCGACAAATGCCACCAAGTCGCCACCGGTGGAAATACTAATACCGCTCACGGGAACGCCGGCAAAGTTTAAGGTTTCGCGGAAGACATCGTATCCCTGGGGACTTCCCGCCAAGAGCAGTTCGTCCTCGCCGCGGGTGAAATTCTGAATGTAGGCGTAGTCGGTACTGCCACCCCCGACATAAAATGCCGAAAAATTCGCACTTAAGGGGTTGCGACCCGCACCTAGATGAAACGTATCGTTGCCGAGATCGATTCCGGTGAGGACATCCACCTCCCCGGTACCGAAGCTGGTGGGGACGAAAAAGGGGTCGCCGACGCGCTGAGTCCGCACGTCCACATCCACGCCGATAATGTCGTTAATTTCCCCCACACCGGTCAGGATATCGTCGCCGTCGGTTCCCGAAAAGAGCGCCTCGAACCGATTCAAACGGCCGACTCGGTTGTAGTGAGCCGCACCGGAACTAAACTCCCCTCGGGCAAAAGCTGCTCCCACTTGGGGATAAAACGCCAGGTAGTAGTTTTCGTCAAATCCGGCAATATCGGGAACCACCGGTGCTCCCGAACGATTTTCCCGTGCCCCGAACTGGATGAAGTGATCGAGACCGGAACTAAAGGCTCTCGCGCCGACAGCTGCGGCAACATCGGGGTTTTGTTGCAGGTACAGACCTTCGTTCCAATAGGGAGAAACTGCCGTTTCTCCTTCGCGCAAACCCGCTTCTTGAAAATGATGGAAACCGGATTTAAACGCACCGGCAGCCACCGCAGCTCTGACGTCGGGGCGAGCATTGAGATAGAAGGTTTCATCAAAAATGTTAAAGCTCATAGTGAGTCGAACGTCTAAATTTTTACGCTGATTTTGTGCTTCGATCGCCAACGATAGCCCAATTCGGCTTCTTAGCATTCATCGATCGCATTTGGCAGGATTAATTTTTTGACGAATGCCAGATTTTTTGAACCTCAAAAAAATCGTCTTAAATCAAAATAAAACTATCTTTTTAGGCGCATTTCGCAACGATTAGGATTTAATGGCTATTTTAAAATAAATTTTATCGATCGACCGGAAATTTCCAGTAATCTCAACTGTCTAGCGGAGCTTTAAGGATTACAGAAATAAGAACAAGCCATTGCCGAAAAATACATCAATTTTTGTTTTATCTTGAAAAACAACATAGCTGTAGATTTATACTTCGATTATATTCGTGTCATTAAAATACTACAATTACACTCGATTTATTGAACGATAACTGAAGTTTTATGCAAAGGATATATCTCGATCCGGCAACCTTTACAATCCCTTCGTGTAGGTAAAATTCAAAAAAACAGAATACCCAAACTTAGAAAAATATATTATTGTATAAAGTAAGAGATTGAAACTCAAATCTATCGCGTTCTCTAATACCCAAGGTATAATTTTTATCCATGGGGAAAACTAGAGAAAATACTAATTCGAATGTGTGATGGCAAACCCAAGTTTATCAAAATCCACAACGTTAAAAATTCTGGTGGTTGACGATCATGAAATTGTCCTGGGGGGCACGATCGATCTGCTAAAACAGCAGTATCCCGAGGCGGAAATCTTTACCGCGCAAACGGCTCGATCGACCTTGGAACAAGTCCAAAAAGTCAGCCCCGACTTAGTGGTCATGGATTTATCCATCCCAGAAACCGAAGCTCAAACGGCGCGCATCGATACGGGGATTCAAGTTTTGCGAACCCTGATGCAGACCTACTCCAATCTCAACCTCACGGTACAAAGCACGTACGTTCGTTCTCTGGTGCGGATTCGACCGGAAATCGACGCCCACAAGGGAGGCTTTACCGCCATCGATAAAAGCCTGTCGAGCCAAGATATGTTGACCCGACTCGAATGGGCCCGGCAAGGGGTCACCCACACCAAAGATATCCAAGGGGTGCAGACCGGACTCGAAGTCAAACCCGAATGGCTGACGCTTCTGAGCTTGGCTTTTGGAGAAGGATTGCAAGATAAAACGATCGCCAAACGGATGCAAGTGTCCGAACGCACGGTTCGCCATTACTGGACGAAAGTACAAGATGTGCTCGAAGTGTATCCCGAAGAAGGCAAAAATATCCGCATTCAAACGGAGATGCGCGCCCGAGAAGAAGGATTGATCGACTAGCCGTGGTTCCCATGGGTAAAACGTTACCGGTAGAAGCTCGTGCGGCGTGAGATTTGGCAAAACATCAAGCAAGAACTGGCACTGTGGCGGATTGGCGCGTTGCCAGCACTGGCGGTCATCGGTTTGGCAACCGTCGCCCGCCTGATGGGTTCGTTGCAGTTCCTCGAATGGAAAACCCTCGATTTATTTCTGCGTTTGCGTCCGATGGAAGCCACCGACGAGCGAATTACCATCATCGGCATCAATGGCGATGACATCGACCGCTTGGGAACCCATCCCATTCCCGACGGCGAGTTAGCCCAGTTGCTGCAGCGCATCAGCACCTACGAACCCATGGCCATCGGTCTCGACATTTCCCGCGAACTTCCCGTAGAACCCGGTCATGGGGAATTGGTCGAGATCTTGAAAAAAATGCCCGAACTCATTACTGTCGAACGGGTGCGCCCCATCGAAGGTTCAGTGCCGGGTTTGCCGTCCGAACAAATTGGATTTTCGGATTTTCCCCTCGATGCGGACCTACACGTGCGCCGCTACTTCATGGGAATGCCAGCGCCCAAAGACGAAGGCGAGTATAAATTTTCCCTGTCCCTGCGTCTGGCAGAAATTTATCTCGAGGCGAGGGAAAATATCTTCCTCGACAACGGCGTTCGCGATCCAATTGCCATGCGTTTTGGAGAAACGGAATTTCCCCGGGTCTTTCCCAATTCCGGGGGTTACGTGGGAACCGACGCTGGCGGCGTGCAAGTTCTGCTCAACTTTCGCAATCATCCCCAGCCCTTTCGCACCCTGTCTCTCCAGGACATCGAAACGGGAAAATTCCCCGAGGATTGGCTGCGCGATCGCATCGTTCTGATTGGCATCGCCGATCCGATCTATCAAGGTCAGATTCAAACCTCGGCCATTACTGGGCTGAAGCCCGATGGCATTAGCGGAGTCGAGTATCACGCCCACGCCGTCAGTCAAACCATCGCCGCCGTTCTCGACGGTCGTCCGATCTTGAGGGCGCTTCCCGATGGCTGGGAATATCTGTGGATCGTTAGCTGGGGGTTCGTGGGGATTGCCATCGGTCATAAAACCCGATCGCTCCTGCAAAATGGGGTAGCGGTTGGGGTTGCTAGTATCGCCTTGGTGGGTGCGAGTTATGGCGTTGTTGGATGCGGTTGGTGGCTGCCGGTGGTGCCGTCTTTGTTGACTTTAGGTCTGGGCAATCTGGTTTACACCACGTTTTGCGAGTACGACAAAGTGTTGCGATCGAGAATCTACGAACGCCAGCACACCATCGAGCAGACCTTTAACGTCATTCACAACGGCCCCCTACAAACCCTTGCCAATCTTTTAAGACACGTGCGAGATTGGGATTGGGGGCAGCCTAAAATTGTCGGCGAACTCGAAAAGCTCAACCAAGAACTCCGAGCGCTGGGGGAACCCCTCGAGCGAGAAATTCTCACCCAAGAAGACAGTTTGTATTTGGGAAGCGGACGCAAACTCGATCTCAACTCTCCCATGCACGAATTGTTTTACGAAGTTTACAGCTCGACATTAGAGCGAGATTTTCCTGGCTTTAAAACCCTCAAAATTAAAGCCAGAACCTTTGAGGAACTCGACTCGACATCTTTGAGTCCCGATCGCAAACGGGAACTGTGTCGGTTCCTCGAAGAGGCGTTGTGCAATGTTGGCAAACATGCCATCGGCGCAACCCGCCTGAGCGTGACGGGTACCCACCAAAACGGTTGGTACGCTCTGCGCATTACCGATAACGGACCGGGCATCTACTCGCTTGCTGAAGGTCGAGGCACCAAACAAAGCCAAAATCTCAAGACGAGACTCGGTGGACAATTCAGACGCGAGTCGAATTCTCCCAAAGGCACGTTGTGCGAATTGAGCTGGCCTATAACCCAGCCTCGCCTCAATCTATTCCGTCGATTTAAACCCTAAAAGAGTATGATGACTCACATTTGGTGTTATTTTTCCAAACCCTATGAGGGAAGACTCCTCACGAGCTTTACCCTCATCTTGTGGATGGCAATTGCCTCCGCAGCTTTAGCCCGATACAATCCACCCCCTCAGCCACCCCCAAGAGATCCGGGCGGTTCGACCAGTGCGATCGAACCCGTGGAAGGATTCTCATGGGTGGATTCAACTGAGGTCGATCTAACTGAGATGGCGACGGGCAACCTTTAAAAGGTTGACTAAACGCTTACGAAACCCTTGCCTGCTAAGAATTGTGGGATGACAGATGGCAAGATAGCCACTGGGATATCGCCCAGTGGCTAAGAGGGCGCGCGCGTTGGGAGATTCAACATTGGGCTTCACCCAAAATCGATCGCCTAGATGCGCGCGTCCCTAAAAGTAAAAGTAAACTCAGTTTTGGATAAGACTGTTTCAGGTGAGGGTGGGGAAGGGAGAATTTGGAAAGGGGAATGGGGAAGAGGCAATGGAGTACTTTCCTTCCCTCGGAGAAGATGTATCCGACGGTTGTACCCTCGCTTCCCATCTGCTTGTCGACCGATCGAACGCCATCGAGAGTCGGCATCCCGCTGAGGCGACTTCAGCTAAACTGATGTTAAAAGTATCGAAAAGATAGCACGGAGCACTGGCACGATCGTCGATCGGCCATCAGCAAAAACTTTGCTATGTCTATTTTCTAGTTGTTGATGTGTCTTAAGTGCGATGCGCTGTGCTCTATCGACGAGTTGATTTCCAGACACAGTTGATGTCCGGACAAAACGCTAGTTCTGGGTTGGTTGGTCCGGATCTTAAGTTACAGCTTCAACCCCTTCCCCCTTCCCCTTTTACCTTGGTTCTGCGCGTGGCGCGATTAAATCAGAAAGGCTTCCGTCACGCTGGTATCTCCGAGTGCCACTTTGATACTAAACTCTTCTCCCGTCTCGCCGCTAAACTTCAATTGAATATTTTTGGTACTGCGGGCTTCGGCTTGCATAACCGCGGCCCCCGCTTCGTCGAGAACCATCAACTGCAAATCTTGCGGTAGATATATGCGATCGCCCGTGGGGTAGATTTCCACGCCAATCCCCATTTCTCGATCGGTTCTGGGTTTCAACCGTACTAGCAATGCCACTTCTTCCCCCGATCGCTCTAGCGTCAGCCGCTTCACCCGTTCGATCGCCGTGGATGTACTGCGGTAAGCCAGATTTGGGTTTTGACTGCCGCGCCACGCCATTTGTGGAGGAGATAATAGCGAATCTACCGCTTCCCAACCGGTATCGAACAGTTCTTGCAACCATTGACTGAGTTGGACGGCACTTTGCAATTGGCTGGCATACCGCAGAAAATCATCGAGAGAACGTAACTGCTTCAGGGGAATTTCTTCAGCTTGAATTTGCCTGACAAATCCGATGAGTTTGGCCTGTTTGAGGGCATCGTCGAGCTGTACGGCAAAATACCCTTTTCGATGCTGCCACACTTCTTCGGGAACTCTTACACGTTGTTCGTTGGGAAGTACCGGACGACACTCGAAAGTCCCCACTTCTTTAACGACTAAATCTGCAACGTCCATAAAGGTTTGCATTACCGGATCGAAACTTTTGTTGCGGGTTATATCTGTTTCAAATCCCATACACTGCAAATAGAAATTTACAGCATAGACCGCTAACGTATTGAGATAAACTTGTTTGGCATGAGCCATCGAAAACTGTCGCTGGCGAAATCGATCGGCGATTTGATGGGCTTCGCGCCCCAAGGGAACTGTAAAAGTTAGCGATTCGGCTGGGTTACGTGTATTCATCATTCGACGATTCTGTGTGGGTGCTACTTCGATCTCGCAATCTAGACTTGCAGGTACTCTCGAAAATAAGGCTTAAACCGATTGAGTTGTTTTTGGTAAAAATCACAGAGGGAAGAACTCGGAACATTTAATTCGGATGAAATTTCTTTCCATTTTCGATCTTGCCAAATTTTCGCGATTGCCAGAAATTGAAATGTGGCTTTAGGCTGTCCTCGAATGGACTCTTGACTAAACATATTATCCGGATTTTCTTCGATGAGTTGTTTGAGTTGTTCCGATTGAGAAATTTTTTCCTGCGGGGGTTGCCAGCGGTCTAAATCTTCAAGATTGGGGCGAATCAAAATGTTGCTCGCATTGTTAGTACTCGATCGAGACGAATGTTTGGGCTGTGGCACTTGGGTCACTCCTCCTCGTTCGTATTTACTCCATGCATCTTTGAATCGATTTGTCAAGATAAAGTTACACCATGCCATCACATCTCGGGTGGGGTCGTATTGCTCGATTTTTTGGCAAATTTCCATCAAGGTGATGCTGAGCGCTTCACTATACAAATCCTCATAGACCGAAGAGGGTAGGGGAAACGAGCCACGCTGGGGATGCGCCAACCGTCCCGACACCAAAATGGCTTCAACAAGTTGATTGAGCGTTTTTCGTCGCTCGTAGCTGCGAGGAGGATGCTGTCCGGCTAGCCGGGCCAGTTGATTGAGTTGTTCGTCGATCGGATCTTTATCTAGTGCCTGACTCATTTCTCGTCCCTAGTCTGTTCGCAGAATTGAGTGGCTCGTTTGTCTTTATTGGAGCCTATGTTCTAGATATGTTTCGGCGCGATCGAAGTCTTTTTTCGGGAGTGCCCTGATTTTGTTACAAAGCTTCATATCATTCAATCTCCGGGAGCACACCCACCCTAATTAAGTTTGCGGACAACAAACCAGTTCCCCAGTACAAGATCCGGTGGGGCAAGGGTTGGCTTGAAACTCCATCGAGAGCGCATGCCGATCTAAGTCTTCTTCGATCGAGAGAGTCAAACGTTGCCGGGACTGCAACATCGACATTTCAGCATCGATCGCCGTTTCAGTGTTGGATCGAGCCTGGAGATCGGCTGTTTCCCGATCGGAATCCCTCGAGAGGGAGTTTAGAGAACGGGCAAAAGCCGAACTTTGATTACCAGTTAAGACACTTGTCAAGATTACGAACATCATTAAAAGCGTTCCACCTTTCAATTTCATCGATCGTGTTTCTCCGGAAGCAAGACAACGCTAGAGTTGAAAACGTTGAACCTGAGGCAAACCCTAATCCTCAAGCACCCTGCTAACCAGCATCGAAATCTCTCATATAGCCCAAAGTCAAAATGCCAAGTCGAAAATTTCAAGTCGAAAATTCCCAGTCAAAAATTCCGAGTTGAATGTGGGTTCTATAGGAGTTTCTGTACGGGCGATCGAATTTTCCGGCGAACGGCGATTTTGTTACATAACTTTATAATATGGGTCAAAAGCCGATGGAAAGAGGAAGCAGCAGAAAGTGCTCCACCCAGAGAATTGGTGAAAAGTAAGCTTATGTTGCGCGAACCCTAGATAACTCTGACGACGATCGCCCCATTCGTCCCGATCGATTGCCATGGAAAGGTTGCACTCAGATGCGACAATAGAGTATGAAGAAATACAACACTATCGATCGTTAATATTAAACATGGTAGAACCTTTACTCTCCGGCATCGTCCTCGGTCTGATTACCGTCACGTTAGGCGGTTTATTCTTTGCAGCGTACATGCAGTACAAACGGGACGATCAATTATTAGACGAGTAATTCTCATCTCGAGAAGGACGAAACGTAAAACCGCAGTGCCGTGTTGCCGTAGGTTTTCTGGCGACACAGCACTAAACCGGGGACAGATTCGATTCCCCACTGCTGGGGACGGTGTTCGACGGCTAACTCTCCATCCGGCGCGAGTAACGGCAGCGAATCCGTTTCCCGAGCATCTAAAATCGATCGCGAAATTATCTCTAACACCGGCGGATATAAATCGCTATCGTAGGGTGGATCGAAGTAAATCCGATCGAACTGCTCTTTTCCCGACAGTGTTGCCAGTTGCCGCACCACATCCCCTCGCAGCACTTGAAATGTTTGGTTAGTCCCGGCAACCTGCTGCCAGTTGTGCCGGATGATGCCGCAAGCCTTCCCAGCGCGATCGATGCCCACCGCGCGCACCGCCCCCCGACACAGTGCCTCTGCCCCCATCGCCCCACTTCCGGCGCATAAATCCAACCATCGGCATCCTGTCATCTTCCCCTGCCAAATATTAAACAGTGCTTCCCGAACTCGGGCGGGAGTCGGGCGCGTTTGTCCTCCAGGAAGGGTTTTGAGGGGGCGGTTACCGTAGATTCGCAAGCTCATCGATTTGTTTGCTGGGGTATTTACCAATCGCTCAGATACCTGTGTTTGCGCACATAGGGACGATCGAGACGCAAGGATTTGAGCGATCGACGTGGTACGCTTTTTCTAGACTATAACTGATTGGTGATACTATTAAGTATAACTAATCGGTTGCAGTTTTGAACGATGAATAAACCGTTACTACGGCTCGACTTTCTGTCTGAGTTTATGAACTCAATGCTCGATCCGCTGTCTCCCGAGGAGTTTTGCCGAACCTGGGTTTATAAGAAAAGTGGAATTTGTCCGGGGGAGTATGGATACCGGAAAGCTTGTTGTAACTTGCTTTCCGAGCTGACGGGTTATGGTTACAACACTTGCAACAATTGGTTGTCGGGTACGGAACCACCAAGACTGGCTTGTTTGTATTTGAGATCGATCGATATTCTCTGGCGAATTGGAGAGTTCCTACCCGATCGCTAAATATTAACTCATTAATTATACTGTTGTGGACGATCGCAAGCCCTCGGGTATAGAGTGAAAAATGTAGAGCACTCAACCCGGAGCGATCGATTGACGGTCTTTCGATCGCATTTTGTACTATCACGGCGATAACATTTAAATCTGCGATGTTCCCCCAAGCTATTTGTCCGGGCAAAACTTTTCCGAGAGAATGGAAACTGTATCTCTGGGTAAAGCGGCGCAAAATGGATGAGATGAGTTTAGAAGAGTTCCTCAAACATTGGGATGTCAATCGTCACGAATTGGCAATTATCTGCGAATGTTCCAAAGTGACGGTGGATTTCTGGTTTGCTCCATCGAGTCCCCGACAACCGACTCAGAAGCATCTCCGTCGCCTTGCGGAGGCTCATCGGGAACTGACTCGGATGTGTCAAGAACCCGCTCGATTTCGGCAAATCTATCAAGCCATCGAGGAACGCTCTCGATCGAAAACCTCACGGATCTAGTTTTATCGTGGTGATAATAAAAAAGTAGACGAATTTCGAGTCTGGGCTTTATCGTGGTGATATCGATCTAGAACAACTTAGGAGCGATTGCCATGACACTCATCTTGCCTCCCCAAAACTTCCTCGATCTCGGTATCGATCGCACTTCCTCGCTAGAACTGGCAACCCAACCTCTCCAACCTTCACAGCCCGAACGGGAACGCCTGCGCTTCATCCTTGTCGGTTCTCCCCTCACCGTCACCCGTACCATCCAAATTCTCGATCGCCTCAATTTTGTGGAAGGATACCGTTGGAGTCCGTTCGTCGCCGCACCGGAACAACTGCATCTGCATCCCCAACCGCAAGACGTATTGAGTCTTTTGACTCGCGAGTTGAAGCGGTAGCGATTCCACGGGGCATCATAGTATTACCGTTACAACGCCAAACCGATGAGCGCACTAACCTTATCTCTGGAGTTCCCCCTCGAATTGGATGTGAGTCGAGTTCATCTCTCCGACGAGCAGTTCTTCCACCTGCTTCAAGTTACCCGGTGGTGGCAGTCGTTCCCCCGATGCGGCGTGGGTGGAACTGTCGCGCTGGGAAGCACTCACTCCCGAACAACGGCAGAAATTCCCCCCCATCGCCCCGGATTTCGTTCTGGAATTGCGCTCTCGCACCGATAATCTCAGAGTTCTACAAGAGAAAATGCTCGAATATATGGAGAGTGGAGTGCGCTTGGGTTGGATGTTCGATCCCCAAAACCAGCAGGTGGCGATTTACCGTTCTGGGGAAGCGGTGGAAGTGCGGGAGTTACCCACACAACTTTCGGGAGAAGAGGTGTTGCCAGGTTTTACGCTACAGGTCGATCGATTTTCTGATTGAAGTCATGAGTGACAACATTGGTGACAGGTTAACTGAAGTTTAGACAAAATGTTCGATGGCAAAGGCTACAACCCTGATGGGAGGATAAAATTCTCAACGTTCCAATAAGCACCCCAACATGATGTCATACATCGTATAAATCTTTAAACCAGTTCACAAACAGTTTGGCTTTTGGATGCTGTGGATTGAGAATTCGCTCTTTTACGGCCTGATGTAATTGCCGTCCGGGTTCATTTTGCCACGCTAACCACGTAGAAATACAAGCTTTATCGAACCACACTTCTTTAAAAGGCGCATTGCGTTTTTTTGCTTCTCTTGCAACTTCTTGGGAATATTTCCATAAGCCTTCGCTTTCATCAGGCACTAAATAAGCTAAAAATGTTTCCAACATACCTCTATTTTGATTATCCGGCATCACCCAAATCCCAAATTTAATCCCCATTTGAGTTGGATGAATCAGTCCTGTGTCTGGAAGTTGTTCTGGAAAATCTGGAATACTTTTTAAGCAAGCGTTTCGGATGCTTCTCCAACGATCTGAACAATTATCATCTGCATCGACAATTAGACCCAGTGCCCTGAGTCCTGAAGCTTTAAGTTCGGTTGATATAATGTCAGCATCGATAAATTCATCATTGCCATAGTCTTCAATATAAACAATGGCAGTATCTTTTGTCTCTCCCCAAGGAATGCCATTTTTTTCAATAAGTTCTGGTATAACTCGCTTATCTTGCGCACCCTCGACAATCAATTTCTTAGGATGATATCGTTTTGCCATTCCTAGCGAACCTCAATCCCTCGTTCGGCAGCGATCGCAATTTCACGTTCGGAGAACACAATACTCGTATCTTTACCCCGTTCGATGCGATGAATTGTAATCCCATCTTCCGAGACATCTTCCCGATTGGCAATGCTCGCTAAACTTGTCCAGCAGTCGCTATTATGGGTGGTCGCAAAAACTTGTACGTTGAGTCGTCTTGCCGTTTCCCAAATGAGCTTCCACATATCAGCCATTACGGTAAAATGAAGTCCAGTATCAATTTCATCAACGAGTAAGATACCATTTTTGGCATTGGCAATTGCTAAGACGAGACCTAGCATTCGCCAAATTCCATCTCCTAAACTACCAATAGGGACGCGCCGATCACTATCTGAGAGACGCACGACAAAACCACCACGAACAGGTTCTTTATACCGATATTTGTTGAGTGCGACAGAAGCAATTCGTTCGAGTTTAGGTTCAATTGTTTGAAGTGCTTCATAAATAAGCATTTCGTTTTCTGTTAAAACAATTCGATCGAATAAATCAACGGTCAGTTTAGTGTCTAATGATGATGATGTAATGAATCGTACGCTTGAATTTTTTTCTTTCACATCCGTACGCGAGATTCTACGGTATTGTTCGGAAATGCCATTATTAGGTGACAATGGAAGTTGTAACAAATTAACGATTTCATCATCAACAGTCCATTTGTTGATAAATTTTGGAACTTTATCTAATTTTGCATCCTCATTTTTTATATCTTGATTGAAATAAATAGACTCTATTGTCATAGCTGACAAGTCTATTAATGCCTCAAAATTTTCTCGACTTTCTTGTTTAAGACCTGAAATTGAAAACTTACTTCCTCCCTCTATTTTATGATCGTGAAAAAAGTGACAAATATCAAACTCTATTTCCAAATGTTGATTTGTACTGAAGTTTTCACTAACTAGATATTCTCCCCGACGTTCGAGAATTTCATGAATTGGTTTAATATCGGATTTAGACGACAAAAGTTGAAGAGCTTCTAAAATTGAGGTTTTTCCACTATTGTTAACTCCGACCAATAAATTTAAGCGACCTATATTTTCAAGTTTGAAGGATTGAAAACCTCTAAAATTATGAATTTCAATTGTCTTATACATTTTTTGAGATAGTGAAAACTTGCGAACTCTAAGTTTGAAAGCGATCGAAAAAGAGCAACTTCACGATCGAAATCGGAAATTGCTCTTTCTCTCATCTATAGATTATTCCTCAAACCACCACAAAATTCACCAACTTATTCGGCACCACGATCGCTTTTTTAATCTCCTTCCCGGCAATATATTTCTGTGCCACCTCCGACTCGAGAGCGTACTTCTCCAACGCCGCCTTATCCGCACTGGCCGGAACCTGAATCGTACCGCGCGTTTTGCCCATCACCTGAATCACTAAGGTAATTTCATCCACCACCAAAGCCGTTTCATCTACCACCGGCCAAGGTTGCAGGTGAATCGACTCCGAACCATCGATGCCGTGCCACAATTCCTCGGCAATGTGCGGCGCAAAGGGGGCCAGCAGCTTAATCAAGGTATCCACCCCTTCTGCATACACCGCCGAAGCCTTGCACTTAGCATCGTTGAGGGCATTGCTCAGTTTCATCAACTCGGAAATTGCCGTGTTGAACTGATAGTCTCCCTGCAAATCCTCCGAGACTTCCTGAATCGCCGTATGGATGGCGCGGCGCAGGTCTTTCTCCTCTTTGGTTAACTTCTTGGTTTTAACCGGAGAACTATCCGAATTGGCAAAATCTGCCACCAACCGCCACACCCGGTTCAGGAAACGGAACTGACCTTCCACATCGGCATCGTCCCATTCCAAATCCTTCTCTGGCGGTGCTTTAAACAGAATAAACATCCGCGCCGTATCCGCCCCATACTTCTTGAGCACCGGCAACGGTTCGACTCCGTTATACTTCGACTTAGACATCTTCTCGTAGAAAACCGCCAGCGGTTCCCCAGTTTGGGGGTCGGTGGGATTCTCTAAATCGATGTCGCCGGGGGCGAAATACTGCCCCGTCTTCACGTTTTTATAAGTCGTCGCCTGCACCATGCCCTGGGTGAGGAGGCGGGCAAAGGGTTCGTCGTAGTTGAGCAATCCTCGATCGCGCAACACCTTGGTAAAGAACCGAGAATACAGCAGGTGTAGAATCGCGTGTTCGATACCCCCCACGTACTGATCGACGCTCATCCAATCGTTCGCCTTCGCCACTTCAAACACGCGGCGATCGTTCTTGGCATCGGTATAGCGCAAGAAATACCACGACGAATCGATAAACGTATCCATCGTATCGGTTTCCCGTTTTGCCGGCGTACCGCAACTGGGGCAGGGCACGTTCACCCAATTCTCCAATCCCGCCAAGGGCGAACCTTTACCGGTAAACTCCACATCCTCGGGCAACTCCACCGGTAAATCCGCATCGGGAACCGGAACCGCCCCGCAATCGGGACAGTGAATAATCGGAATCGGTGCGCCCCAATACCGCTGGCGAGAAATCAACCAATCCCGCAAGCGATACTGAACCCGCGCTTTACCGATTCCCTCGGTGGTTGCATAGTCGATAACCGCTTGCTTCCCGTCCGTTGATGCCGTCCCGTCGAACTGCCCGGAATTCACCATCACGCCGGGTTCGGTGTAAGCCTCTTCTAAAGGCGCGTTGCCATCTTCCCCTTCCGGGGCAATCACCGCTTTAATCGGCAGGTCGTTTTCGCGGGCAAACCGGAAATCTCGGGTATCGTGGGCGGGAACCCCCATTACAGCCCCAGTGCCGTATTCGTACAACACGTAATCGGCGATCCAGATGGGAATCTCTTCCCTGGTAAAGGGGTTCATCGCCATCCCCCCAGTGGGAATGCCCCGCTTGGGTTTATCTTCGGCGGTGCGATCGAGTTCGCTTTGGTCCCCCACTTCTTTGACAAACGCTTCTACAGCCTCTTTTCTATCGGCAGTGGTGACGCGAGGGGTGAGGGGATGTTCCGGGGCCAACACCACGTAGGTGACACCGCAAACGGTATCGGGACGGGTGGTAAATACGCCGATTTTCTCGTCACTACCGACGATGGGAAACTCTAAGTACGCGCCGACGGATTTGCCGATCCAGTTAGCCTGCATCAACTTAACCCGATCGGGCCATCCCGACAATTTGTTGAGATCCTCGAGTAACTGTTCGGCGTAATCGGTAATTTTTAAAAACCACTGTTTGAGCAGTTTGCGTTCGACTTTTGCCCCCGAACGCCACGATCGCCCTTCGTTATCCACCTGTTCGTTGGCGAGAACTGTTTGGTCGATGGGGTCCCAGTTGACGGCGGATTCTTTCTGATACGCTAATCCCGCCTGGAAAAACTGCAAGAAAATCCACTGCGTCCATTTATAGTAGTCTGGAGAGCAAGTGGCGACTTCCCGCTCCCAATCGATGGCGAATCCTAACTTTTGCAGCTGTTCGCGCATCTGGGCGATATTCTGATACGTCCACTTCGCCGGGTGAATCCCCCGAGCGATCGCCGCATTTTCCGCTGGCAGTCCGAAGGCATCCCATCCCATCGGATGTAGCACGCGATATCCTTGCATTCGCTTCAGACGGGCGATCGCATCTGTAATCGTATAGTTGCGAACGTGACCCATATGCAGGTTGCCCGAAGGGTACGGGAACATGGAGAGGGCATAAAATTTGGGCTTATCGCACTCTTTCGGGGTACGGTCTAAGCCGGATTCTACCCAGGCTTGCTGCCATTTTGCTTCAATGGATGCGGGGGAATATCGAGACTCCACAAACACTACTCCCGATCGATGGTTACTCTATATCTGCATCGTTATTGTGGCACATTCCGGATCGCCCTTGGCACTGGGATTGCTAAGGCGATCGACGAATACATGTACTATAACGTAATACACTCTCGAGAGCTAGCCAAATGTTTGCTCTTTGTACCGATATATGTTAAGTTACGTCAATAATTAAGTTAAACTACTCTATTCAGGTTGTTCGTCTGCTTGGGTATCGCTTGACTCGCTCAGTGACTTTTCTATCGAGCAAGTCGTCAGTTTTTGGTAAAAATGTAAAAAATTTAGAGCGCAGCCATTGCATCGATTCGCGAAGGACTCTAAGTTATTCGCAGCTTAATTGTTTTGGCTTTTTAATATGGGGATAATCTGGTCGTCGATCGTCGATGTTATCGATCGAAAACTCTAATTCATCCAAAACTGGCACTTACGAGTATCCATAGCTTCCCATTGAGGAAATTTCCTCAATGGAAATTTGACGGCAACATTCTCTCGGTCTTCGGGTTTCGGGTTTTCAGTGTCAAGCAATCAAAATAGGAACGAGCATCGATGTCATACCGCCAGAAGACTTTTGCGGGTGCCCTGGGTTGGATCGCAGCCAGCCTTGCCGTGGCAACCGCCGCCGTCATCCCCGCAGAAGCTCGTGCAGCCACGATTTCCGCCACAGCGAGTGGGAGCTTATTGCCAGAATTCGGAACGTTTCCCGACCCCCTCGTAAATGGCAATTTTACCATCACCCCCCTGCAAAATGCACCCAACGGTCGCGTGGGTAATGGTTCTGATGAAATTACCACTTGGGATTTTGACTTTAGCAACGATCCGGATTTTTCCACCCTCTCTAGCGCGGACGAATTAACTTCCGCACTCCTCACCCTCACCCTTAGAAGTGGATGGGATATTGCTTCGGATTCGTTTAAAATCGTCGGACTCCCGGACATCGGCAATATTGAGGCCTTTCAAAACCTAGGTCGACGCACCGTCGGCACGTTTACGTTCGATTTACTCGACTACTACAGCAGCAACGACATTTTTGGTATTTTCTCGGGTGGAACCGCAGGGGTGATTCCCTTTGAATATCAAGATGACGCGATTCTCTCCTTCGCCCAACTCGATTTAGGCGTTGCCCGAGACACCGGGGTATCCGTTCCCGAACCCGCAGCCACATTGAGCTTGCTGGCTGTTGGTATTGCCGGCCTCTTCTCGAAGCGTCAGCGCCAAGCATAGATTTCGCCAGCTCGTTTGCAATACTCTTTTGGAGTCGCTTACCAAACGGCACTGTCTTGTGGGCCCATCAAAATCATTTCAGACCCGAAGGAAACCGTTGGATTTTGCCACGTTTAAGTCTTCTTCGGGTTTTCTTCTGGTGCTTTGTCAAGTTTTAATTGACGGGTAGTGTGAGCATCTTGATTACCTCATATTCTGGTTCAGACGATATTTTTTACCCGTCAATAATTAATTGACAAACGACTAGTGCGGCGCGGCACAAATAAATAACCAGCTCTTAACTTGTGAAAGCCCTATGTACTCTTCATTTTGCGTTTTGCATTTTGCATTTTGCATTTTTAATTCTGCGTAGCAGCACTAGATAGGCGCTCCTCCCACTATTGTCTGAAAACACTTCAGCGCACCTCCTCATCGACGATCGCCCGTTCGCTCGTCAGAATATTGACCATATCTAACACGGTCACGATCTTATCTTTATAGGGAGCCGTTCCCCGCAAGAATCCTTCATCGGCCGATGATGCCGTCGCCGGCAGCGGGGCAAGTTCTGATGGATGTACGTAGGTAACATCAAACACCTCATCTACCGTAATCCCAGCAACCACCTCATCCACTTGAACCACGATCGCTTTCGAGGTCGACCTTGCATTCGAGAGCGGTAAGTTCAGCAAACCGCGAATGGCCACTAACGTCACAATTTCACCGCGCAAGTTCATATTCCCGATAATGTGCGGGGGACAGCAAGGAACCGGGGTCACCTGGTGGATTTCGGTAAACTCTCGGACCATCCGTAAATCGATGCCGAAATACTCTTCGTTTAACCCCACCACCGCCAAGGGAATTGTATCTCTTGCATCCTCATCTTCAACAGTTTGTCGCAAAACCTCCGCTCGCTGGCGGAAAATTTCCCGCTCTTGAGGTGTACCGCCACAGCTAAAGAACCCTCGTTCCTCAGAAATGCGATCTCCTCGAGCTGCATCGGTGGGAGAGGATTGGAACACCCGAGGTTTGACATCTTGGGAGTCGCGCATCAGCCGCTGGCAATCGAGCAAGGTGATGATGTCCGAGCCGGAACTGGCAACCCCTGCAACAAAACGACGGTTAGCCGCTTCTGGGTAACGTTCGTCGACATCGCTCTCGCGTCCGTAGTCTAGTGCTGGGGAGATCGACTCCGACGAGAGCATCTGTACCTCATAAACGCGATCGACGATGATACCCAGATACAGTTTGTCCCATTCGAGAACGATAACGCTATCGTCGGGGGTATATTCCCGCCATCGAGAGCCAAAGCGCAAATTCAAATCCATGACGGGGACGATGGTTCCCCGCAGATTTAAAACACCGACGATATCTCTCGGGGCCTCCATCACCGGACTTAACTGAGGCAGAAAAAAGACTTCCCGAACGGAATGAGCTTCGATGCCATAACGGCAGTACTTGAGGCTGAAAATGAGATAAGGCGTGGTTTCCATGGGTTGTACACTGGCGCGATCGCGTCTCGAATCGAACTTACGGTCCGATCGGGATCGGTGCGAACTGCTCTAATACGTCACCGGCAGTCAGCCGCGCAATGGGATCGACGATCGCACCGGAGGGTAAGTTTCCCAGTAATTCCAAAGCCGTCGATTGCATTTTGCTGGCTCGGGCGAGTTGTCTCTCTTTACGATACACTGCGGCGAGTTCGAGATAGGCAAACACCGATGTGGGTTCGAGGTAAATGATTTGCTTCAAGAGGTTTTTGGCTTTCGGTATATTGCCTTGTACCTCCGCAATTCGAGCCAGTAAATAGTATGCTTCGATTGACAGGGCATCGAGGGCAGTTGCCTGCACGCAATAGTAAGTAGCTTTTTGGTAATCCCCCAGATTGGCATAGGCTTGAGCGATGAGAATATAGGCATTCAAGCAATTGGGTGCGATTTTTACAATCCGTTGGGCGATTTGAATGGTTTCTGGGTAAGCTCCAGTTTCTAAAAGCAATGTGGCGTCCTCAAGCAGGGTCTGAATATCCCTCGGTTTGCAGGTTCCCGGCCGACAGGTGTGAGTCGAAGGGAGCGATGAAACGGAGATGCCCGGTGGTTGGGTGGCACTGAAGGTGAGGGCCGGTCGCGAGTACTTGACGGGTAAGCGTTGCGAGGGCAGAGCCTGAGAGCTTTGAGCGACAGGCGGTGGAACCACTTTCCCCAGGAGTTTGGCTGGGTCTGGGGCGATGGGGACGATAGGGGAGGAGAGATCGGTTTTTCGGTAAATTGCGGAATTGGGGAAAACGAGGGTTTGCAATTGATTAAGGGTACGATCGGGCAGTTCGGCATGAGCCGTCATCAGATATCCACCGGGTTGCAAAGTATGATAAAACTTTTCGATCGTGCGCTCGATCGCCCGCTCTTCAAAATAGATGAAGACATTCCGACATAAAATTAAGTCAATCTTTTCCAACCCCAAACTGAGATCGGGAAATCGATCGGTGACTAAATTGAGATACTCAAATCGCACCATATCTCTGATGGTGCGATCGAGTTTCCACCCCTGGACCGTTCTTGTAAAATACTGTTTTTGAATCGTGGGATCGACAGATCGAAACGACCAATCGCCATAAATTCCCTCCTGGGCTTTTTGGAGAATTTTTTGATTGATATCCGTCCCGACAATAGAAATATCCCAATCTGATAAATCTGGCAGTAACTCTCGCAGTAAAATCGCCAGGGAGTACGGCTCCTCACCAGAGGAACAGGCGGCACTCCAAATTCTGAGGGTGGGAGTCCTCCGGTTTTTTCGTTTCTGTTCGATGAGACTGGGAAGAATCGTATTTTTGAGAAGATAAAACTGACCTGAGTCTCGAAAAAAATAACTTTCCGTAACTGTTAAACAATTAATCAGTTCTTGCCATTCTTGAGATTTATAATGAATCGGTCTAATATTTAACTGATGTAATTCTCGGACTAAAAATTGATAATATGCATCTAAAGACCGCAACCCCAAAGCTCGCATTCGAGAAAAGAGTTTTTCTTGCAATTGTCCGATCTCGGCGAGTCTAACGTACAAACCGGTTTGGCGAGAAATCAATTGGATAAATTTTTGTATCGATGCTTGATGCATAGTTGATTTCCTCTACCTATCGACTGATATGAGAGCAACGATCCGATCGGCAGATCGATCGCGACGCGACGATCGAGCAATTTCAACCCAAATACACCCTTTTTCCATAACCTAACCTAACTTTGATAATTTGCAATCCGGCTTGAATTAGAGATCGAGATCGAGCTAACCCTCCCCCGTCATTGCAATGAACGTTATGATGAAGAGGTTAGTTAAGTTCTGTAAAGAAAATTGACAGCTGCGTTTACAGCCCCCAACAGCCTAACTAGACCCTCTTCCTGGCACGCCCTCAAGCCATTGTGGCAAGGGGATGAAACCGATGTACAGCAGGGTCTACCCCACCATCAGCTCGCCCCTGCATGGCAGATTTTACTCTTGGGCGATGGGTCTCCAACTCGTCATTTAAAACTGCTGACGGGGGAACCCACGGAAGTGGATGTCATCGATATGTCTCTCATCGGTATGAATTCCGACAGTGCGCCGGAGCTAATTCAAGTCGTCCCCGGTCCTAGACTGCGACGACAGGTTTGGTTGAGAACGGCTTCGGGTCAACGACTCGCCTACGCTGCTTCCTGGTGGGATGCCAGTCATGTTGACGAGTACCTACAGAATCGGTCTTTGCCGATTTGGGATAATTTGACCCGCTTGCATACCGAGCTGTATCGAGACGTTCAGGGACTGTATTGGGGTCATTGCCAAGCTTTAGAAGAGGCTTTCGAGCATAAAGGGCCTTTTTGGGGTCGTCACTACTTGTTTTGGCATAACGGTCAACCCCTGACACTCATTTATGAGGTCTTTTCTCCCTATCTGACTCGGTATCTCGGGCCGATGCAACAGAAACCGATTTAAGCATTTGAAATATAACTCGACTGCGTTGCCGAACAGATATCCTGTAGGATTGGGTTGAACGATCGAGTCCGCACAGATCGGATCGATACTGGAGTTCAACAGCTGTCCTCTTGGGTAGGGTTGTGTTCGTGCGGTTTCGATCGCGATGCGATATTTAGACCCATCGAAAATTTCCATCTGCAAACCCAGCTTCAAAGTGTGAGTTGGAAAGTGTGAGTTGAGTGCGGTTAGCTTCTTCACTGGTTCGAGCGGGTATGCAGAACGTCAAACCCAGATGGGATATAGCGATCGATTTGCTTCATTTCCAGTTACCTTGACAACACGTACGGGAATTTCAAAGACAAATTCACGAAGTATTTTATCGATTTATTTTGTTAAAAGGCAAGAGATTCTGTTACTGTTAACTTAAATTTTATTTTTACTTTTTGAATCTGTCAATAAAAAGCATGAATTTGAGTATATTCCTCGGGTGATTCTTGCCTGCATCTCAAATATATCGGCAAATTTACGCCCATCGAGCTTTCTGATAGTCTGTCAGCGTGCATCCTTGTGGAAGCTCAATTGCTACGAGTCCCAACAAATTTCGCTTCGAGTAGTTTGGAAACGTCAGGTTTGGAATTTATTTCGCCACTTTCTAATAATAATTGACCGATCGTTTCTATGGCAACGGGAAAAGAATCTAGAGTATTTTGGGCGCGAAAATAACTTTCATTGTCATCGAGACTCAATCGTTTTGTTTGGAGTTCGTAGCCTTGAAAATCATCGATCGAGACTTGAGAGCGATCGGCCATCATTTCATGGGTTTTCAGAGGATTCTCTTCCATCCAATCTAAGGTTTTAAACCAGATGTCGATCGCCCCTTGTACTTTTTGCGGATATTGTTCGATCGCCTGGCGACTAGCCGATAGGGTATTAAAAAATAAACCCGGAAAATTGGCCGAACTCCATAACTCGCGCGCACCCTGGCGAGCGAGTGCCCGAGTGGTATAGGGTGCCGATAGCCCGATTGCATCCGCGTTTCCCGTCAAAAACGCCTCCGTTGCTGCCTGTGCATCAAGTATTTGAATCGTCACGTCATCGAGGCTGAATTGGGCTTTTTGCAGTCCGAGAAGCAGCAAGAGTTCGTGGGCACCACCCCGAGCGAGAACCACTTTTTTTCCCTTCAGATCGGCAACGGTACGAATGGTATCATTGGCAATTATTTTTTCGTTTCCCATGGAGCGATCGCTCACCATCACGATCGCTAAATCCGCCCCGGCCGAAACCGATCGTATCGTATCGATCGCACTTTGAGGATTGAGATCGAGCAAACCCGATTGCAGTGCGTCTACCGATGCTCCATAATCCTCGAACCACTTGGCATCAATATTCTGATGGTAAGTCGAGAATAAATCTTCCTGCTTGGCGACAAACCACGGTAAATAACTCGGATGGCGACTGAAACCGAGATTGAGGGGAATCGCCGTCGAGATATCCCCCGCTTTGGGGTGGGGAGTCAGATCGGACGCGCAACCGGTTATCGCCAAAAAACAGAGCGCACAAATTGCAAGCCACGTTGTGAGAAGGCGATGGTTCATCGTTTTTTTGCTGTGAAAATCTGGCAGGGAAATGGGGAATGGGGAACGGGGAATGGGAAATGGGGAATGGGGAATGGGGAATGGGGA
>NZ_JBRJXU010000154.1:0-4240 GCF_057467645.1 Zarconia sp. | reverse complement strand
GGTTAAGCGGGTTAAGGGTCGAGAGCGCAGTTGAGGTCAAGTCGGTTGAGGGAGCCTTCGCACCCAGTGCTCCCTCAACTCGGGAAGAATCTACCATCATTGATGGTGACTTGAAACTGCACACCCTCTCACCCCACACCCTACACCCCACCCCCACCCGGCATAGTCTTATCCAAAACTGACGTTTACTTATTGTTGCTAAACCGATCGAACGATACCCGAATGTCCCTCAATCTCATCGATCGGCTGGAACTGTCCATCTAAATACGCCGCCAGAAACTCTTCGGCGATCGCGTAAAAATGGAGTCGATTTTCCGGACGGGCAAAACCATGACCTTCGTCAGTATAGAGAACGTACTTCACCGGTTGCCCCGCTTGACGCATAGCCTCGACAATCTGCTCGCTTTCAGCTTGTTTGACGCGCGGATCGTTTGCCCCCTGACCGATGAGCAGGGGTTTTTCAATGTTGTCGCTCGCAAACAGGGGCGATCGCGATTTGAGGAATTCTTCTTCCGTTGCCACATCCCCCATCCGACGGGCAAATACTGCCCGCAAGGGTTCCCAGTAGGGGGGAATACTCTCCATCAGCGTCACCAAATTACTCGGTCCGACGATATCCACGCCGCAGGCAAACACCTTGGGGGTAAACGTCAGCCCCACCAGGGTCGCGTAACCGCCGTAGGAAGCCCCCATAATCGCCACTTGGGTGCGATCGCTCACCCCCTTTTCGACCAACCAATCCACCCCATCGAGCAAATCGTCGTGCATTTTTCCGGCCCACTCGCGGTTACCGGCATTGAGAAACGCCTTACCGTATCCCGTCGAACCTCGGAAATTCACTTGCAGGACTGCATACCCCCGATTCGCCAGCCATTGCACTGTTGGATTGTACCCCCAGGTATCTCGCGCCCAGGGACCGCCATGGACGAGCAGTACCGTTGCCAGGGGCACTTCTCCCCCCATGGGTAGGGTGAGGTAGCCGTGCAGGGTTAATCCATCCCGCGCCTCATAGGAAATCGGCTGCATGGAAACCAGGGGCAAGTCTTCTAATTCCGGACGATCGCTAAATAAGAGGGTACTCGTGCGCGAAGGGCGATCGTAAGTGTAGTAGTATACCGGACCGTCATCGGTAAGGTAGGAGACCAGCCAGGTGGTATCCTCCAAATCGCGACTGACCAAACGCAACTCTCCCCTGCGAACTTTAGCCAAGACGGCAAAATCTTCCGCCAGACTCTCATCTAAGACCTGCCACTCTAGGCGATCTTTGTAGAAAGAAACCGCTTGGGGCGATCGGGTTTTCTCCTGCACCAAAATCTCGGCCACATCGTATTCGGCATCTTCTGCAACGATCGCTTCTTGGCGAGTGGATAAATTCAACGCAATTAAACGTTTGGCATTGGCATCGTGATTCCCCACCAGGTAGAGAGTTTTACCATCGGCGGAAAATCCCACGGGATACCCTTCATCGTCGCCACTCCAGTGACGCAGCACTTCCCAATCCTTCTCGGGGGTTTCCCGAAACAGCAAATCGTAGCCACCATCGGGGGTTGCCGCCACGGCCGCGCGAATCTGATAGTTTTCGTCGGCCGTCCAACCGACGACGTTACCGGGATTTCGGGTATCGAGTCGAACGTCCCCACCGGCAAGGTCTATGCGGTAAACATCGAAGCGTTGGGGAGTTTCTCGATTCAATCCCACTAAAATATCCTGGGGGAAGTTGGCATCGAGATCGATCAGTTGAACTCTCACCCCAGGAAAGGGTGTCAAATTCCGTACGTCGCCGGTGCGAACGTTGACGGCGTAGAGGTGAAAGTTTTCGTCCCCGTCGGCATCTTGCACGTAAACCAGTTGTTGGGGATCGTAAGTCCACAGATAAAAGCGAATGCCACGTTTGGGATCTTGGGTTAATTGACGAGCTTCCCCAACACCGACTTCGCGCACCCACACTTGAAGGACATTCTTGACATCCGGGGCAATATATGAGGTGTATTTCCCGTCAGGAGACAATTTGGGACTCGTGCGTTCGGGATTGCCAAAGAGAATTTGTCGATCGATAATGGGCGGTCGAGGATGATGGTGGAGATCGTAAGGATTTACAGACATCAACAACTTCCTACAATTAGAACATGTTAATCGGCCGTGGGGACGGTGATGTATAGCAACCGCCACACCCGTTCAGACATCGTGAAGGTAAGCGGGGGGAGCGGGGGAAGAGAAGAACATGCTGACTTGAGCTGGATTTCTCAAGTGTCCTAACCGTCTTGGCGACAGCTATATTTGCCCCCTCGACTGGAGTCTGGGTTGGGTTAAGCCGCAGGTGATGATATCGACTCTCCGGTTATCTTCAAAAATCGGCGATCGCCTGCCTCGAAAATCGATGTAGGTTGGAGTCATCGATCTTCGAACGCTCGCGGCACCGGGTTCCCCACACCCTATATAATCGGGAGCACTGGCGCTATGAGCGATCGCCCATCAGCCAAAACTTTTCTGTGTCTATTTTCTGGGTTGTTGATTCGTCTTAAGCGCTATGCGCTTTGCGATACCCAGTGACCCAGTCACCCGACCCGAAGTGAAAACTCTCTCATCGCTTGCCTGACGCGAGACTAGTGCTGCTAGGCACAATTAAAAATGCTCACCGTACATAGCTTTGCTGCGTTTGAGAGCTAGGTAATGATTTTTGCCGCGCTGCACTAGAGGTCTGTCAACTTTGATGATGTGCGTTAGCAATTGTTCAAAATATTGCATATCAAGCAATTTCAGACAACACGACTCACAACTTTAAGCTTGACAGACCTCTAGGTTCTGTTGACATTTCAGACTGGCAGTCTTTACCCGCAGTGTTGACGAAGCATTTCGCTCGTACCGATGAAATTCAGTCATCACATGGGGTTGAACGCCAAATGTCAACACAGCCTAGCAAGGAACCAGAGTATCCGAGCGCCCCAACACCCGCCGATCTTCTTCATCGAGTTCCACGGGAGTGCCACTGCGGATTAACTCGATAAAGTCTTCGTTGGGAACCATCATACATAACAGATACAATCGCTCCTGACCCGTATTCCAAATTTCGTGGATGCCCGTCGGCGGAATGAGCAAACTATCTCCCGCTTTGATGCGGACGACTTTCCCATCGCAGTGGGCGACGCCTTCTCCTTTGAGAACGAAAAACATTTCTACCGCCAGTTGATGGCGATTGGGAGGTGTTTTTCCCCCCACATCAAAAATTTCGACGCAAACCGCAAGGGACATATTTGCAGCTTCGGGATCGAAGACGATCGCCAATCGGTTCGTATCGTGGGGACTAATCCGAAATGCTTGATAGTCCTCGCTAGATTTCGCAATCGCGATCGTACAACATTCCATCATTGGCGCTTTTCTCCGGCGGAATATTTGTTATTGAGTTATCGCTCGATCGAGTCTTTAGAAAAAACACCCAGAATCGCACGCGAACCCAAAGCACTGATTAATGTTATACACCGTTGCTAGCCAACAGTATTCAGGAGAGGTGGTTGCGGAACAATCTTTAACAAAAATACAATCGTAGCCCATAAAATTCGCATCCTGTAGGGTTGCCATTACGCATTGATCGGCATTTACACCTGCAAATAACAGGGTTGTTTTTCCCAAGTTGCGCAAAATACTATCGAGGGGGGTATCCCAAAAGCCGCTCATGCGATATTTATCCACGCGAATATCCTCGGGGGTGATTTCAAGTTCGTCCACCACCGCCGCAGCCCAACTGCCAGCGGTCAGAACGGGAGCACCATTTTTCGGCAGCGGATCGGCTAAACCCACGCCCGATCCGGTGGGATTGTAGACGTGACGCAACCCGGCACTGATATTGAGTAAATCCGGTCGATTTCCCCAATTGAGCCAAATCACGGTCACCCCGAGATTTCGCAATTGAGGTAACAGTTGAGTCAACGGGGCGATCGGTTTGCGCGCTGGAGTCACATCCACCCCAATATGGGATAGCCAGCCGTCGGGATGACAGAAATCATTTTGCATATCGATGACGAGAATGGCTGTTTTGGCTAAATCGATGGTGAGGGTTTTGGTCTCGGTTTCGATCGTCATCGGCTGGGGGGCGATCGCCTTGCGGGTGAGATCGGCGCTGCGATCGTCCACCATCCATGCATTTGGGGGAATGCCGAGGGTTTTGAGGGAAGGATTCATTGGAGATTCTCCTGTTGATGGGAATGGGGTGTGGGTTGTGGGGTGTGGGGTGTGGGGTGTGGGG
>NZ_JBRJXU010000153.1:0-5064 GCF_057467645.1 Zarconia sp. | reverse complement strand
TTCTTCGTTGGTGGTTTCGAGTTCTTCGATCACCGCTTGGAGGTTTTCGCGGGTTTGTTGGAGTTCGTATTCGAGTTCGAGGATGCGTTGGGAGGCTTCGGCGTCGGCTTCAAAGCGTTCTCCGGAAACCTGTTGGGGAGCAACATCTTCTTGAATGACGATGGCAAAAAAATCGGCGGCCTGTTTGCTGCCTTCGTAATAGGTGACTTTGAGCTTGAGATTGTTCGATCGCGCTTCGGAGTCGAGTTTAATTCCCGAATAGGACACCGACGCTCTCTCCCGACGAGCGCGGCGCAAGGCGGTAATCAGGGGCAGTTGCAATTCCCCTGAGATGAGTTGGGAAATGTCGTTGGTGACTCGGCCGGTGGGGATGGTGAGGACTCCCAGGGTGTTGTTAAAGGTATGAAGCAGCTTGTAATCGCGATCGACGAGCAGGCAAGTGGCGCGAGATTCGGCTAAAAAATCGCTAAAGGCAATATTTAAGAGGGGTTCGAGTCGATCGCGCTCGGAATTTTGGGTGAGGGAGTGGGGCAGAAGCTGGCGAGAATGCTGTTCGATTTTCTTCACCGGCAGGGGCAATCGGATATCCCGGCACTTTTGGTAGATTTTGCTCTTGGCGTGCAGTGCTCTGAATTCCGGCTCGATTTGCCCGAGGGTTTCCGCTTCCCCGAGAAAGAGAATGCCGTTGGAGGCGAGGGAAAAATGGAGGTTGCGCAACACTTGCTGTTGTAAGTCCGATTGCAAGTAAATCAAGACATTGCGACAGCTAATTAGCTTCATCCGGGTAAACCCGGCATCTTTGGTTAAGTCGTGGTGGGCGAAGAGTAGCTTTTCTCGCAGGCGGCGAGACACTTGCAGGGCGTTATCTTTGCGTACGAAGTAGCGCTCGATGCGTTCGGGTTCGATTTCGTTGGTAATTGTCAGGGGATAGATGCCGCGATCGGCTTTTTCTAGAGCCACTTTATCGATATCCGTGGCAAAAATTTTAAATCGAATCGGTTTGTTGGCGCGGGTAATGGTCTCATCGAGGAGCATCGCTAGGGAATAGGCTTCTTCTCCCGTGGCGCAGGCGGTTACCCAACACCGCAGTTCTTCTTGGGGATCGGCACGATGGATGAGTTGGGGGACGATGTGGGTTTCGAGGAAGTCCCAGGCGCGGCGATCGCGGAAAAATTGGGTGACGCTAATGAGCAAATCGTGACACAGTGCCGCCCGCTCTCGGGGGGAGGATTCGAGCAAGCGAATGAAATCGTTGAAATCCGGGCAGCCGCTAATCAGATATCGCCGTTGGATGCGGCGCGAGAGGGTGCTGGTTTTGTAATGGGAAAAATCCGTTTGTTCGTGCTCGGCGAGGATGCCCGTAATTCGCTTCAATCGATCGGCATCCAGAACCGATGCGGCATCAGTCTGAACGGGGTCTGGAGTGTGGCGCGATCGCACCAATTGGTAGATCAGACCAGCCAGTTCCTGGGGGGGGAGGACGCGATCGACCACGCCCGTGGCGATCGCCGTGCGGGGCATCCCATCAAATTCGGCAGTTTCGGGGTCTTGCACCATGGCAAATCCCCCCGCTTCGTTAATGGCGCGCAACCCTCGGGTGCCGTCGCTGCCGGTTCCCGATAAAATCACCCCAATGGCACGATCGACGTAATGTTTGGCCAGGGATTCTAAAAAAATATCGATGGGAAAATTTAGACCGTGACGGTTTCTTTCCTCTTGTTCGAGTAAATGCAACCGCCCCGTTTCTAAAACTAAATTCTTTCCCGGTGGAATTAAATAAACGGAATTGGCTTCTAATTCCATGCCATCGGTGACGCGATAGACTGCCATTCGGGTGCGTCGCTCGAGCAGTTCTTTCATCAGACTTTTAAAGTCCGGGGAAAGATGCTGGATCACCACAAAGGCGGCTCCGCTATCGATGGGTAGATGCTCGAAGAATTCTTCGAGGGCACGCAGACCACCCGCGGACGCACCGATGCCCACCACGAAGAAGCTCGGCTCGGGTTCGAGAGAATTAGACATGAAGGTTTGAGATGACATCTTGAGGGATTAAGATTGCCGATAAAAATGGAGAAAATGTGATTTTTTTGAGAAAATCGAATCACCCAAACATTCACAAAATATCCACAATTTGATTTCCCAGTCAAGCAATCTTCAATGTTCTCAAAGCCAACGATGATTTTCCGGTCTTCTACTGAGTGTAAGGGAAAGACGTAAATTTTTTATTGGATAATGTTTTGATTTTTTACTGTATTATATATTTTAATAAAAAATTATAAAATCACAATTTAATTAAAAATTATCGTCCTTTAGAATGGCAACGAGTAAATACAGACAAAAAAAAACGACCGCCCCCTCGAAATTTCAGCCCAGCGATCGCCAGTTTAAGCTCTTAAGCCGGATCGCCACTCACATTCGAGAATCTCTCGAACTCCAGAACATTCTCGATACGACGGTTATCGAAGTTCGAGATTTTCTCAAGGTCGATCGGGTCAAAATCTACAAATTCGATCCGGAGGGCAACGGACAAGTCATCGCCGAATCGAGAGGGGGCGATCGCCTTCCATCTCTGGCGGGTCTGCACTTCCGGGCCGGAGACATTCCTCCCCAAGCGCGGGAACTGTTCTGCAAAGCCCGAGTGCGCTCGATCGTTAACGTCCGCAACCAAGAAATTCGCCTGAGCGAACCCAATCGCCCCTCCTCCACCGCCACCGGGGAACTCAGCGCCGAGGAAGTGTGCCGGCAGCCCCTGAAAAAGCTCCTCGAGCGCCCCGTCGATCCCTGCCACATCGAGTATTTGCGCTTAATGGGGGTGCAAGCGACCATGGTCGTGCCTCTCGTGAGCGGCGACGAACTTTGGGGGTTGCTCATCGCCCACCACGCCCAACCGAAAACCTTCAGCGCCATCGCCCAAAAAATCGTCGGGGCGATCGCCGAACAAGTGGAAATAGCGATCGCCCAAGCAGCAACCTTCGCCGAAGTCAAAGCTCGGGGGAAACGGGAAGCCACCGTCAATCAAATCACCACCCTCCTCCATTCCCCCAGGGACACCCGACCTAACCTCGAATGGGTTCTCGATCGGATTGCCATCGCCCTCCAAAGCTGTGGCGGCATCCTCTGCTGCCCCGAAGAAGAGGCGACCCACTGCTACACCTGCGGTTTGATTCCCCACCTGCCACCTCAAGAGTGGACGCAATACTACCAGATCCTGAGTTCGGCGGGACAATCCTTTGCCACCACGGATATCTACCAAGTTCCCCAACTCGCAGGTATCCTCCCCCAGTTGGGAAATCCAGATATTCGCGGTGCCATTTTCCTGCCCTTGCAATGCGGGGGAGAATCCTTGGGTTATTTAACGCTGTTTCGCAGTGCCATCGACACCGAACGGCTGTGGGTGGGCTACCCAGAACCCGATCCCCGGCAACAGCGTCCCCGAGAGTCTTTTGAAGAATGGCGAGAACTGGTGCGAGGACAAGCACCGGAATGGACGAGGGAGGATATCCAACTCCTCGAGGTTCTCGCCAGACATCTGGCGATGGCATTATTACAAGAGCGTCTCTACCGCCGGGAACGCCAACAGCGCCTCCTGGTGGAAATGCGCAACCGCGAACTCGACGAAGCCCGTCGCGCGGCAGAAGAGGCAAACCGCCTCAAATCTGACTTTCTCGCCTCCACTAACCACGAATTGCGCACGCCTCTGGCTTCAACCCTCAATTACCTAACACTGCTCAAAGAGGGTTTCTACGACAACGAAGAAGAACTCAGAGAATATATCGAAGCCGCCCATCTATTCGCAGAAAACCTCACGGAAATCGTCAGTAACGTCCTCGATATTGCCCAAATCGAAGCCGATCGAATGTCGGTAGCAGCAGCGGAATTCGACCTCGGGTCGTTCCTCGATCGCATCGGGCGAATGTTTCAACCCGAGGCGAACCGTCGCGACATTTCTTTCGTTATCGATTCTCAGCTCGATCGATTCTACGGCGACGAAAACAAAATCCGACAAATCCTCATTAACTTACTTTCCAATGCCTTAAAATTCACCGAATCCGGCAAGATTTGCCTCGAAGTGACGCGCCAACCCAACTCCCATCCGCCGATGGTGCAATTTGCTGTCATCGATACCGGAATCGGCATCGAAATGAGCAAAAAAGAAACCCTATTTGACCCTTTCGTTCAAGAAGATGGTTCCATTCGACGACGCTATGGTGGAACGGGTTTGGGATTGACGATTTGCAAAAAATTTGTCGAAATTATGGGCGGAAAAGTTGGGATCGAAAGCTTGGGAAAAGATAGAGGAACGACGGTTTACTTTAACTTGCCAGAAATGGTGAGTTAGTCAGACTCTAAAAGCAATTTTTGATGTGCTATCGGTCATAAATTTAAAATTTCAAAATGAAAATTTTGTTAGTCGAAGACGATCTACTTTTAGCGAAAGGAACAGCCAAGTTAATCGAGCGACTCAGTTCTCATCAAGTGCAAATTACGGCGAATCCGGAACAAGTCTTTAAATGGTGTAACAATGGAGAGGTACAGCTGATTTTAATGGATATTAATTTGCCCGGTTCGCGCTGGAATAATCAGCTCATCAGTGGAACCGATCTATCACGATCGCTCAAGGAAAATTATCAAACTCGTCACATTCCGATTATTCTCTTGAGTGCTTATGCGATGAAAAGCCAAAAGGCTGCACTCCTAAGACTCTCAAAAGCCGATGAATTTTGGACAAAGCCAATCACAAATTACGAAAAAATCATCAAAGAAATGGAGGAACTCTTTCGCGAATCTAGTGCCGTTCCGTCGCAATCACCAACTCGCTCTCAACCGATGAAAACCATGTCTGGTAGCATTTTGAATTTTGAATTTTGAATTATGGCTCGCGGCACAAGTCCCCGCGCAAGTATAGCAGTCGCTATATCGAGTCATATCAAATCCGGTTGATTAACCATAATTAACGTCAGTTTTGCTTAAGTGACGTCGACGGGATGCCGACTCTGGGTGAGATTCGGGCGGTTGGCAAGCCTCTTGATGAGCGAAGCGATCGCACTGGCTACATCTGGTTGC
>NZ_JBRJXU010000152.1:0-35104 GCF_057467645.1 Zarconia sp. | reverse complement strand
TCATAGTTGTTGAGGAAGTCTTTGACAAATCCGGCAACGGGGACGATATCGGGGAAGGTTTCCAAGCCATCGATTTGGTCGATGATGATGGTGGCATCGGCGACGGTTCCCCCTTGAGCGGAGACGAAACACATCTTCTAATTGGAATGTGACGATTTGGTCGGTTTCTGGTTCGATGCTCGAGCTGACGACACTTGTGGGTACTGTATTCATAAAAATGCTCCCAAATCAAAATGAGTGGTTTGTAGACCCAAAGAGATGACAGAGCTAGATTGGTTTGCATTGACTCTGTCTATCGTTCGCTTTTGAAATATCCATTATTTCGATCTCAAAATTGCTCGATCGAAACAAACAGATCGAACGACTCTGTCATGCATTAGAGATGAGTGACATGGCAGAAATTTTCGAGAATCTAAGTGATATTTTTTGAGCGATTTCTTGAAAAAAACGTTATGTTTTAGTTTTCATTTTTTTTGAGAATGACTTGACAAAAAGAAGAATATCATAGGGATTTGAGTCGATCGACCTGTGGTAATTACGGATTTAATGTCGCACCAATTTTCCGAATTCGGAAAAATTTTCCAGATTTGGTAAAAAATAAATCAGTATATTCTCTCACAAAAAAGATATAAAAAACGTTAAGCTTAAATATTATTACTTAGATTTTAGAGTGGCTTTCTTCTCTGCTTATAAACAGAAATGTCTGTAACGCACGAATATAGGTATATTCGCTCCAGATAAGCTCCTAAACTGGGTACCCTAAATTTGCTTCTGTAAAAATACTGATTTTTTGATCGGTTATTCGTTTGCCTTCCGTAATTTTTTTAATATAAATTTATCGTAAAGACTGTCCGTATTTTGATAATGGCTTTGTAAAGCACGATCGAGTCTGGTGGATTGATTCCATGAAAATACAGAGACTCAAATCTGCTGCCAAAGGAAGGGGCGTAGATTTCTGAGGAAAGAGCGAGGACCTCTAATATCAAGTTTGGTTAAATACTTCCAATTCACCGTGAAGTGAGCTGGGGAAGCTGGGGGAGAAATTCAGCACGATACGGTCTAAGCCACGCGACCCGATCGTGCGGGTTGTCAGTGATTATCCGAACTCGAGCTAAAATCTAAAATCTATTCCTCATCCGGCGTTTCCCGATCGATTCCGACCTATATTATTTGAGTAGCGATCGCCCCCATTAATCCACCATGAGTACCACCGCTGATTTTCTCGGCCAACTCAACCCCTCCCAACGCCAAGCTGTCGAGCATTTCTGCGGACCGCTGCTGGTGGTGGCGGGGGCGGGTTCGGGGAAAACGCGGGCGCTGACGTACCGGGTGGCGAACTTGATTCTCGAACATCGCATCGACCCGGAAAATATCCTCGCCGTCACCTTCACCAACAAAGCGGCACGGGAGATGAAGGCGCGGGTGGAAACCCTCTTCGCCCAGCAGTTGGCGCAGCAGAAGTACGATAAACCCCTCGAAGCGATTCCCCCAGACGAACAAACCCGACTGCGATCGCGATCGTGGCGCACTTATATCAAACCCCTATGGATCGGTACGTTCCACAGCCTGTGTGCCCGAATTCTTCGGTTCGACATCAATAAATATACCGATGAGAAGGGGCGGCAGTGGACGAAATCCTTTTCGATTTTCGATGAATCGGACGTGCAGGCGCTGATTAAAGAAATCGTTCTCGGGCAACTGAATTTAGACGATAAAAAGTTTAAACCCAGCACCGTTCGCTACCAAATTAGCAATGCCAAAAATCGAGGTTGGTCCCCGAGCGATGTGGAACGGAACGAACCGGATTATAAAGGGCGAGTGATTTCCGAAGTTTACCAACTCTATCAAGATAAACTCGCGGAAAATAATGCTCTCGATTTCGATGATTTGATTCGGGTGCCGGTGCAACTGTTTCAACAAAATGAGTCGGTGCTGGCCTATTGGCATCAAAAGTTTCGTCACGTTCTGGTGGATGAATATCAAGATACCAACCGGACTCAATACGATTTAATTCGGTTGCTGGTTACCAATGGGGAAGATCCGCGATCGATGACAGATTGGGATAATCGATCGGTATTTGTAGTGGGGGATGTCGATCAGTCGATTTATTCGTTTCGGATGGCCGACTTTACTATTTTGCTGGAATTTCAAGAAGACTTTGGCGACGGGTTGAGCGACGACGAAACTCAAACCATGGTGAAGTTGGAAGAAAATTATCGCTCGACGGAAAATATTCTCCAAGTTGCTAATTATTTAATCGAGCAAAATACGGAACGCATCGATAAAATTTTGCGGCCGACGCGGGGATGGGGAGACCCCATTTTCTGCCAACAATTGGGGAACGATCGCGATGAAGCAGAGTTTGTCGTTCGAGGCATTCGGGATATCGTAGATGAAAACCCAGAATTAAATTGGGGCAGTTTTGCCATTCTCTACCGGACGAACGCTCAATCTCGGGTGTTTGAAGATGCGTTAATCGGCACGAATATTCGCTATAAAATTATCGGTGGGTTGCGATTTTACGATCGCAAAGAAGTGAAAGACGTTCTCGGTTATTTGAGGGCGATCGCTAACCCAGCGGATACTGTCAGTATCAAGCGAATTATCAATACTCCCCGTCGCGGCATCGGCAAAACCACCATCGAAAAACTCGATAATGCCGCCCAACAATTGGGGATTCCATTATGGGATGTTCTCAGCGATGAAACTTCCGTGAAAACGATTGCCGGGAGAAAGGCGAAAGCGGTGTTGGGTTTTGTTGAAAGTATCGCCGAGTTACAAGAACAAATTAACGAGCGTTCGGCATCAGAGATTTTTCAAGAGGTGATGGAAAAATCGGGGTATATTGAAGCCCTCAAACAACAGGGAACTGACGAAGCCGAAAATCGCCTGCAAAACGTCGAAGAAGTTTACAATGCGATGTTGCAGTATGCCGAAGACAATGAAGATGAATCTTTAGTGGGATTTCTGGGAACGGCATCTCTGGCGTCGGATTTAGATAACTTAGAAGAAGGGGAAGAAGCGGTGTCGTTGATGACATTACATTCTGCAAAGGGTTTAGAATTTCCTGTCGTTTTTATGGTAGGAATGGAAGACGGACTCTTCCCCAATTTCCGCAGCATGAACGACCCCAGGGCATTAGAAGAAGAACGCCGCCTCTGCTATGTCGGCATTACCCGCGCCCAAGACCAACTTTTCCTCACCCACGCTAGCGAACGCCGTCTTTGGGGCAACTATTCTCATGCCGTCCCTTCACAGTTTTTCAAGGAATTACCCCAAGATTTTCTAGAGGGAAATACGATTCGTAAAACTCGCAAAGTCCATCGCAAAACGGCAAAAATTGGAGCGAAGAAAGTGGCTTCAAATGGGGTAGCTTCTTCGAGTTGGCAAGTGGGCGATCGGGTATTGCACGAAAACTTTGGTGAAGGGAAAGTTTTGCTGATATTTGGGGAAGGCAGAAAACAGACGATCGCCGTTAAATTTGGCACGGGAAGTCCGAAAATTCTCGATCCTAACCTCGCCCCGATCGAAAAATTGTAACGATCGGGTTGTCCGAAATGAGATAAGGGTCAATCGCTGTTGACCCCTACAGTATTCTTGATGCTAAAGAATATACGAGAGCGAAGCTAAATCCTAGCATCCAATGTTTGAAATCTCTTTATTTGAGTTTCTCACAACTCATCAACAAGCCGTGTCCCGTGCTTTCTCCGGAGTACCAGAGAAGTTTTAATGTCGTCAAATCGAAGTATTCTGCTAACTTAGACGTCACTTCGAGATACAACGGAAAGCGATCGTTAAAGACGCGATAAAAGAAGACAAACTTCCCTTGAGGCCTCAGTACGCGCCCGATTTGTTCGATCGCTCGAAAAACCAAATCGTCATTTCTGAGAATGCCCATCTCATAGGAACTCGGATCGATAGGGCGATCGATGGATCGACTGGGAAAGGGCATAAAGACAATATCGTAGGAATTTTCTTCCTCTGTCGCACACAAATCTTGCACTTTGACTTCGTCTTGAGAACGGATTAAAGGATGGTCTTTCAGAGTTGTGATATTGGGATGTAGATCGCTAAAGACGACTTTTTGGCTCTCTTTGAGAATGCAGCACAAGCCGATAACACCGCTCCCACATCCGAGATCGAGTACTTTTTTACCCTTAACATCAACCAGTCCACTTAACACACCACTCATAAAAGCTTGAGCGGCAATTCCCCCATAAGGATTAAACACACCTTTGGGAACAGTCACGTCAAAAACCGGCTCGTTTTGGTAGAGGATGGTAATTTCTCGATCGATTGAGGAGAGTTCCTGATGAAAGTTGAGATAATCTTTGCGATTGGCTGTTAGACTTTCGCTATTTTTGAGAATAATTTTCAGGTCTTCTTGGCAAATCATTTTAAGAATATTTATCGGATGATAATATTGATTTTTTTTGCGATCTTGAATGCCAGAATATCTGAATTTTAGCGATATCGGAGAATTTTCATGTTGTCTTATACTTTTTGACTGCAATATAAATCCCAACCAATTTCTCCCCGATCGACGGCATCACCCGTTTTTTGATAAGCTATAAATCGCTGTGAATCTGATTCTCGAACTCGCACAGCTTGGATGTCATAGGTCTTTTTCATATGAGCGCTCAAGTCCGCATCATGAAAAATGTCAAAACCAATTTGACTCAACGTCATTTGATAGACTTGAGAACTAAATAAATCTGTGACCTGCATTCTTTGATACACATACTTTGAAGTATCTTCGCTAAGGTTTGGAACCTTGACCACTAAATCGCCAAATACAAAAATACCACCGGGCTTAAGGACGCGATAAATTTCTTGCAAAGCAACTTTCCGTTGGCTGATATGTAAGAGCGTTCCTTGGCTCCAAACATGACTGAAAGAGTCATTTTCAAACGGAAGTTCGGTGGCCGAGCCGTGGTGGAAATCCAGACGTAAATTGGGCCATTTTTGAGCTTGAGTTCGAGCCGTTTGGATATGAGTTTTGCTTAGATCGAGTCCAACGACTGCACAGTCGGTTTCTCGAGCGAGATAAATGGCGGTATTGCCGTTACCGCAACCCACATCAAGAACACGAGCATTCGCATCAATCTGACTTCGATCGAGCATGTATTGATTTAAGCGATCGCACGCGGCAATTAATACCTTTTCTTCGTTCGGAGCATTTAAGTCCTCGAAATATCCCCAGTGCTTACTTCCATCGGGATTCCAGGGAATTTTATACTGAGTTTCTACCGTATCGTAATAAACTTCTACGTCTGTCTGTGAAAACGTCAGATTCATGCTTCGCTAAATGGAGTATAGAGCGATATATAGCAGTCGCCACTGTGGGAGCGGACACCAGTGACCGTAGGCAGGGGGGAAAGACGACCGGTGAATTGCACAATTATCCAGACGAGTCCTGACTGTCCTGGCGGTTGCTATAACTCTCCAAAAATAGAGGTAATACCATAATTTCTGGAGAGTTATCATGCAAATGCTTTTCCACTCGCTATTTGACCGCGATTGCTTCTTTTCCTGTTTTTTCTATCTTGTCCCAATAGGGCGTTGAATCATGGTACTCATCCCCTATTTTTTTCAGACGAGCTTGCCATTCTCCAACCTCGACATAGCTCATGTGGTGCGTATTGGCGCAGGGAGTCCACAAACCGCCGATAATCACGGGATCTTCAAAAGCTAGAAGACCTGCTTGGCGAATGTTTTGGTCTTGAGGAGTTCCTGGGAAAGGACTGATGGCAAAGGGTCTGACCTTAAAGTAAAGTTCTGGATTAATCTGCTTGAGCTCTTGATAGAGCTTGGATACTGCCTCTTCTAGGTAGAGCAAGCTGTCATGGCTGTCGTCGGGAAGCCCAACAATCACCCCATAGCCAATACTGGCAACGCCTGCACGGACGATAGTTCGCAGTAGGGTACAATGCTGTTCCCAAGGCAATAGTTTTGCATAGGATTGGTTCCCGACAAACGGGCGTTCGGCGGGAACCAAGCAATGAAAACAACCATTTTTGCCATCCCAGCCCCAAACTGCGTTGACCAGTTCCTCATCCGGGGTCAGATCGCCATCGGGACGAATGCCCCTCCCCAAAGTAGCTTTTTTCAGTTCCAAACCATTCGACCAGGCAAAGGGAATCTCCATTTCCCGGAGTCCGGCGACGATATCGAGAATTTCTTGTCGCCCCTCTTTAAACATCACCCGTCCCAGAAATTGGTCTGAGTGGCTTTGAACTCCACGGGCTCCTGCTTCTTTTTGGAGGGCAAACCACTGGAGGGTTTTTTCCGGTGACATCCGTTGATATCCCAGACGATAAGTTGGAGTTTGGCAAAAGTCGCACTTGCGATCGCAGCCCATATCTGTAAACACCGAGCCGTGGGGTAAGAGGGCAATACCATTGTGGCTATTTTGACTCCCCAAACATTGCTTAACCAAATCTAATGATGGCAGAGGCCAATCCTCTGGATTTGAGGGTGGCCAGCGCTTTCGGTATTGACTGCCATCAGCCAAGAGTACCCCCGTTAATTCCTCTCGCTGCGGTCGTCCCAAGACAAGGTCGTAGATCGCCCAATTGGCGGCCCCAGATTTATCTTGAACGATCGCCGTAGCTCCTGCATCTAGATAAATTTGTGGCATAGCAATCGCATCGGAACCACCTACCACCACTGGCTTTCCCGTACTCGCTAAATGCTTAACCGTCATGCAGGCTACTTCTCGCTGGCGGGTGAAGTTGTTCGTAACTCCCCAAGCGTCGTAGGCATCTGGATCGATGCTCGTAAGTTTCTGACCTGTCAGTATTTTTCTGAGAATGCGATCGCCCCAAATCACCTCGCCATATTCTTCTTCGTAGCTGCCATTTTTTAGATCTACCAGTTGGGCGTCAAATCCTCCAGCACGCAGATTTGAGATTAAAATCTGTTTGCTGACCATCGGGATTCCCCGAGATATATTATGCCAATCTACTTCGTCTTGGTCGCGCAGAGCTACTTCTGGAACTTCGACCAATCCGATTGAAGGAGTTTCTGTTAGCTGTTTGACTGCCATCGCTACTTACTGCCTTGCTATTTACTTTTTGACAATTTATTCAAGACACCTTGCGAGCTAGTTGACAACTAGGATGTTCTGACAATATTCGGGAGACCTCTTGCATTTGTTTACCTCAAAGCTATGAACCCCATCATTGCTTTTTACAAGAGGTCTAGTCATATCAACTAGCTAGCGCTCGCCACTTCCTTCTCGACATTCTCACGAGTTAAGTTAAATATATGATACTTATCCCCAAGGTTCATCAGACGAATTTGCCACTCTGAAACCTCTAGATAACTCATGTGCTTGGTATTGGCGCAAGGAGTCCACAAACCTCCTAAGATTGCTGGATCGTCAAACGCCAGCAATCCCGATTCCCGAATTTCCTGTTCCAGGGGCGTTCCTGGGAAAGGACTAATGGAAAACGGCCGGACTTTAAAGTCTATTTCGGGATTTATTGCCTTAACTTCTTGATAAAGCTTAAATATCGCCTCCTCAAGGTAAAGCAAACTCTCATGGCTATCATCGGCCAGCCCAATAATCACGCCATAACCAATTCGAGGAACGCCAGCACGCACGATCGCTCGTATTAAGTTACAATGCTCCTTCCAAGGCATGAGCTTGTGGTATGACTCCCGACCTGCCAAGGGTCGTTCTGCAGGGACATAGGCGTGGAAGCAGCCGACCTTGCCATCCCAACCCCAAATGGCTTGTACCAGCTCCTCATCGGGAGTCAAGTCTCCATCGGGACGAATAGCTCGACCTAAGGTTGCTTTCTTAAGTTCCACACCATTCGACCAAGCAAAGGGAATTTCCCGCTCCCGCAATCCATTGAGGATATCCAGAATTTCCTGGCGTCCGCCTTCAAACAAGATCCGCCCCAGAAACTGGTCTGAGTGACTTTGAACTGCACGGGCTCCTGCTTCTTTTTGAATCTCAAACCACTCGAGCGATCTTTTGGGGGACATCCGCAGATATCCCAAACGATAAGTTGGGGTCTGGCAAAAGTCGCACTTGCGATCGCAACCCATATCGACGAATACCGAACCGTGAGGTAGCAGCGGCATATCGTTGTAGGTGTGCTTTTCTCCAAAACACGCCTTAACCACGTCTAAAGATGGCAGAGGCCAATCCTCTGGGTGCAGGCCGGGAAAACCTTTTGGGTATTCAGTGCCATCAGGAAACAGTACGCCCGATAGCTTTTGTCGTTCTGGCCTTCCCAGTACGCGATCGAATATGCCCCAATTGCCACCCCCAGATTTATCTTTAACGATAGCTGTAGCACCGGCTTCCAAATAGAGATCGGGACAACCAATCGCATCGGAACCTCCTACCACTACCGGCTTGCCTGTACTTGCTAGATGCTTGACCGTCTTACAAGCCGATTCACGCTGGCGGGTGAAGTTAATCGTCACTCCCCAGGCATCATAAGCATCCGGGTCAACGCTTGCAATCTTCTGGCCTACCAGGATTTTTTTAAGGGTTTGACCTCCCCATTCAATTTCGCCGTATTCTTCTCGCTCGTCTCCATCTCGGAGGTTGAGCAGTTGAGCGTCAAACCCACCCGATCGCAATTGAGATATAAGAATCTGCTTGCTTACCATCGGAATTCCCTGGGACAAGTTGTGCCAACTGACTCCGTTCGGTCCGCGCAGATCCACTTCTGGGACTTCAACCAACCCAATTGAAGGAGCTTTCATAATGCTTTTCCTCTTCTTCTTTGCTTGTGATTTAACTATCCAGGTCTTGGCAAAACCTCTATTTTTCGTGAGATTTCAAGAAGGTTATACTGCTACTGCTGTTTGATTTTCCCCTTCTGCTAAACTTCTAAACCTTTGGAGAATTTGCAAGTTTTTCGAGTCACCAACCTTAGCTAAACGGAATTGCTAATCAGAAACTGGCTCATAGCTTAAATGTTTCGTGTCAACCTATCCTAGGTTTTAGGAAAAATGTATATAGGTAGCAATAGTTATACTGCCATCGATCTTTTTCTGGCATTTTCTCCTTCCACAGCCAACCTTCTGAATCGTTGGGGAACTTGGAAGTTTTTCGAGTCGACGCCAATACAAGATAGGCGGAACTGCCAATCAGAGACTTGCTCGTAGCTCAGGTGTTTAGTGTCAACGGTCGCAGTCCAAAAACCTGCAAAAAGGGCTGGATCGTCAAATCGCAGCAGACCGGATTTGCGAATTGTTTCCCCCTGTGGCGTTCCCAAGATCGGTGAATACACAAAGGGACTGATTTGAAATAAAATTGAAGGATTAATCGCTTTCACTTCGTCATGAATTTCCCAAAGCGCTTCTTCTAGGCGTAACATACTTTCATCATCATCATCGGGTAGTCCGATAATCATGTTATATACAACCATGGGGATACCAGTTTCCACAACCCTGCGCACAATTCGTTTGTGTTGCTGCCAGGGAAGTAACTTGGCATAAGCTTCTCGTCCAAATATTGGGCGTTCCGCAGGAAGACCGCCAGCCAGAGTTCCCTTTTGCCCATCCCAATGAAATAGAGCATCGATTAGTTCTTCATCGGGGGTCAAATCCGTACTATCGTAGTTGCGTCCGCGCCCCTTAGTCATTTTCCTTAATTCCAGACCATTAGGCCAGAGAATGGTTAAATCCATTTCCCGTATTTCTTTCATAATTTCGAGAATTTCTTCTCGACCTTCAGGGAAAATTGTCCGGCCCAGGAATTGATCGGAGACGCTGACTATTGATTTAGCTCCTGCTTGGCGCTGTATTTTCAGCCATTCTAGTACCCGTTTGGGAGACATTCGGCGATACCCGGTGCCGTAGGTAGGGGTTTGGCAAAAATCACAGTGGCGATCGCAACCTATGTCTGGAAATATCGAACCAATTGGTTTTAAATGTTCTGGAAACGGATCCATCCAATATTCCGTCCCCAAACACTGTTTAGCCACTTCCAAAGATGGTAACGGCCATTCTTCTGGATGTAGGGGAGGGTTGCGTTTAGCATACTCAATCCCGTCAGCTAAAACCACACCCGTGAGTTCTTCTTGGGAACCTTTTCCTAACAAATAATTGAATAGGGGCCAATTAGCAGCACCGGATTTATCTTTAACCACGACTGCTGCACCATTTTGGAGATAAGCTTGCGGATCTGCAAAGGGATCGGAACCACCTAAAACGACTGGCTTGCCTTTGCTGGCCAGATGCTTCAACAGCAAAATTGCTATTTCACGGTATAAGGTAAAATTAACTGTAATGCACCAAACATCACAACTTTCCGGATCTACGCTCTTAATATCAAGACCAACGTAGTTTTTGGTCAGCTCGATTCCTCGCCAACGAACTCGTCCATAATTTTCGAGATAATCCCCATCTCGAAGATTAATAAATTTAGTTTGAAATCCTCCTGCTTGGAGATTTGATAGTAGAATCTGCTTGCTAACACACGGTTCATACTTGCGTAAGGAATAAAAGTCGTTGCCATCAGGATCGGATAGTTTTAATTGCGGTAATTCAACTAGACCGATCGTCCCACTTTTTTGTTCCTGTATCGTCATGAGGATCTCCTTGGGTTAACGAATTTAATTGAACAAATTCCTGGAATTTATTTCCGCTTTTTCGTCCTGTCAAAAGTTGCTAAATTTTAACGATCTTCGTTTTATAAATTAGAATCAAGCTCTAAACTGAAAATCACTTTAACAGTTATCTCCTTCTGTTAAAGATGGGTAAATTGATTTCAGCTTTTCATCTGTTGTTTCACAGTAAATTTAGCGAAAAATAATTAGGAGCGCCTGACTATTTTCGCAGAGGTAGAAATTATTGAAATTGTATAAAAATTGATTTTTTTAATGCAAAGACATTAGTTTGTTGCATGCACGTAAGTATACATCTGACCCAGTGAACAAATCTAAATTTTAGATAAACTTAACAATCACGGTTTGCTCGATCGGTATTCGTTTCCAGATTCTGCTGAAGCGTCGGGAAAATCAAAGCCTTACTCAGGCGATACTGCCAGATTTGTCAATATATAATTAAGGGTTGCCTAGAGGAATCTAGCTCTCGTGGGGAGTCCAGCGTTCCTAATATCGATCCATCAACTCTATATTGATTCCAGTACGGTTTCAAACAGGATGTAACGTTTTCCCAGGTGTTGAATTTAGGTGGTTCGATCGACTCTCAATTTGTAGATTAGAGCTAGTGGAAACGGAAAAATACGAGTTTGAGACATTCAGTGACGCATCGCGGCATCGATACGATCTTCATTGCATCACAACATCTTTTGAGTCAAAATTTCCTCTAACTCACTTTCATAGAAAAACTTCGATTCCCCAAAAGCCGGTTTCAAATCTCCCAGCCAGGAGGCTTGAGGATCGAACTTCGCAAAAAACGATCGATTGCACCACTCGGGGTTACGAGCTTGTAAAAAGGATAAGATAAATACTTTCTCTCCTTGAATTTCGCTCACGCCTTCAATTTTCACTTTCCCGGGTAACGCCGACATCACTGGTCCGCGAGCTGTTCGTCCTAATCCCGATACTTGTTGAGTGGCTTGACGATAAATTTCCCAAACCTTGACTAAAGGCAGTTCAAAATACTCCTTTGCTCCAGTTTGTCGTTCGACAAACATATAGTAAGGAATACAACCCAAACGGACTTGCATTTGCCACATTTTGGCCCAAATACTAGCCCGATCGTTAATATGACGAACGACTGGAGCTTGGGTGCGAATTTGCGCTCCCGTCCCTCGAATCCGTTCGATCGCTTGCTGAGCGATCGGTGTTTCTAATTCTCTCCAATGTTCGTAATGAGCCATGATAGCAAGATGCTTACCCCGCTGCACGACGCTCTCAAATAAACGTAACAAGTCATCGGCATCATCATCGGTTACATATCGATAGGGCCAGTAGGAGAGTGATTTCGTGCCAATGCGAATCGTCTGAATATGCGCGAACTCTGGCTGTAGTAAAGGCTCGATATATAAAGCGAGGTGTCGCGCTTTCATCGTCATCGGATCTCCACCCGTTAGTAGTACATCCGTGACTTCTTGGTGTGCTTGCAGGTAATCTTGAAAACGACCGGATTCGCGAGTGGCAAATTTGAGATCTTCTAATCCCACAAATTGAGGCCAACGGAAACAAAATGTACAGTAAGCATGGCAATGTTGACCGGCAGTGGGAAAAATTAAAACCGTTTGTTGATATTTGTGCTGTATACCTCGTACTGTTTCGCCCTGAAAGGTCGGAACGTTATATTGTTTTTGTCCCCCTGGATGGGGATTGAGTCTGAGGCGAATTTCATTGGCCGTTTCTTGCAGGACTTTTTCGGGAGTCTTATCTTTTAGGAGTTGAACCATGCACTTCAAGTCCCGGGGAGATAGCATCTCCGGCCATGGAAACGTCAAACGGAAAATTGGATCTTCTGGAATATTTTGCCAGTCAATGAGTTCTTCAACGATATAGTTATTCACTCGAAATGGTAAAACTTTCGCAACAGCCTGCATTTCTAAGCGTGTTTCAGCAGACAAAAAATCTAACTTCGGAAACTCGATTAAATCTTTTGCTCGATAAAAGGATATTTTTTTCATTTCTGAAAACATTCGTTAATATCTCTTCGATTTTTATCACAACCGTTGAAAGTTGAAAAGAAAAAAGTTTTTTATTCTGCGTTCAAAATTAATCGATCGCATCTGAACGCTTTGAGTTTTGAATTGGCAGATGGCGATCGAATCTTGCGTCTCGAGCGTCCCTGACTCCCCAATACTCGTCCATCAATATAACGACGGATGTGGCCGTTACTATTGCTCTTGGGTGCAGACTGACGATTGAATTCTCTCAATGATAGGATGCTGTGGAGCGAGCTGGGTTCGATAGGAGAGCTGGCTTGCGATCGCTGGGTGTATTTACTCTTTTGATTCTATGCAACGAATTTGGCAAACCTTCAGAAACTTCGGTATTAAAGCCATTCCCGTTCTGCAAATGCGGGAATCTCTCGTCAAAGAATCCGAACTCGATCTCAACTTCATCGTCTTAATCGTCAGCTCTTGTCTGATTGCGACGTTCGGGTTGCTCGTAAATAGTGCTGCTGTCATTATCGGCGCCATGATTATCGCGCCGCTGATGCTACCGATTCGGGGGCTATCTTTCGGTCTCCTGGAAGGGGATGGGGAGATTTTAACCAATAGCGTCTTCTCCATCGCCGTCGGGACGACGATCGCGATCGTGTGTTCGGGGTTTGTGGGTTCGATCGTCGGATTGCCCGAGTTTGGCAGCGAAGTCCTCGCGCGCACCCAACCCAATTTGGTGGACTTGATGGTGGCGTTGGTGGCTGGCGGGATTAGCGGCTACTCCAAAATTCGCTCCTCCCTGAGCGATGCCGTTCCCGGTACGGCGATTGCCGTGGCCTTGATGCCGCCGCTGTGCGTGGTGGGATTGACCCTATCCCAAGGTTTGTGGTCGTCTAGCGGCGGTGCGTTTCTCTTGTTTATCACCAATTTACTCGGCATTAATCTCGCTTGTACGATCGTCTATGTTTTGGGTGGATATACCCAGGGCAGTCCTTTGCGGCGATCGCTCTCTTGGGGGGTTTCTTTGTTCCTTATCGGGTTGCTGGCAATTCCCTTGGGATTCAGCCTCGTCGATCTGATCGACCAAGCCAAAGTCAATAACTCGATTCGCAGTATCCTCACCAGTCGTCCCCTCCTCAATCGCGAGGATATCGAACTCGTCGACACCCAAATCGATCCCAGAGCGGCATCGGTCGTTCTGGTGGTACGAGCAGTGGGGCCGATCGAACCCGAAGAGGTTGCCACGGTGGAACAAGTGCTGGAAACGGAGCTAAAAAAACCGTTTAAAGTGGTTTTCGACGTGACGGAATCGCGCAAAGTGGAATCATCTTTGGCTCGGTAATCGGCGTTTTTGGGGTGAAATGCGATCGATGCATCAGTACGATGAAAATATATGTTTTCAATCAAGGGGAAGGAAAAACACCCACACAAAGTTACCGATCTCGAGACATGCAACTTTTTGGGAAGTCATTCCTTCCTCGAGGGAACGGATTCAAGATTGCTCCCCAACCCATGGAAAGCGCGGGTCAACAGAATATCGCCAAAATATCTAGCCAAAATCGAAACTTCTCTTCATTGTGAGACGAAAGCAATTGATTACGACTTCCTTCTCCCCTTTTCACCCCAAGTTAGAAAGACGTTGCACATCCAGCAAACTGGATATAACCTATTAGAAAAAGATGTAACGGTCAGAATTTTGAGTTGTGAAAATACGGGATAAAAATCGATCGAAAACTGATTCAAGTCGGCAATCGCACATCACCGATATCATTAGTACGACCTCAAAATTTCCCCCGATCGCTCAACCAGATATTGGGAAACCTCCAGGGAATGATTGAGCCGGGAGTGTTCATAGTATAGAATCCGATCGAGACGCGCGCGACATCGCCGATGTTAATCTCAAGTGCCACTAGAGCGAACTTAAGATTTCACCCCAGCGCTTTCGCTCCGTCTCACCAACGCGCACAGCATGGATGCTCGGCTTTGATATCTAAATTCACCATCAAGGACGATCGCTTAAGCCGGGGAATATTTCGCCATCGGGGACTTGACGCAACGCGCAGCAAGTTCGGTCCGTGCTGATGTTACTCAACTCTTGTCAAGTTGACTTCCCACGCCCTTGCACTGGAAATCTAGATATTTATTGCTAGCATTATTATGGAAAAAGTCACAGAAAATAATCTCTCCGAAACGCCCGATACCCAAGAAAGGAAGGAGTCGTTCGAGCAGTTCGGGTTAAGAGCGGAAATTCTCAAAGGAATTACCGAAGCGGGGTTTCGAGAACCCAGTCCCATTCAGAAACGGGCAATTCCCACCATTATGTCCGGTCGAGATGTGGTCGCCCAAGCCCAAACAGGAACCGGGAAAACGGCAGCGTTCGGCTTACCGTCAATGAATGCCGTGGGGACTTCCGGGAAAGTCGAGATTCTGGCGATCGTCCCCACCCGAGAACTGGCCTCTCAAGTGAGTGACGAACTGTATCGTCTGGGACGTTTTGCAGGGATTCGCACCGTAGCGGTCTATGGCGGTCAGTCGATCGGTCGCCAGGTGGAACTGATTCGGCGCGGCGCGCAGGTGGTGACGGCGACCCCAGGACGGCTGCTCGATCACCTCAAATCCAATCGTCTGAAAAACTTCGCCCCCTCGATCGTCATTTTAGACGAAGCGGACGAAATGCTCGATATGGGCTTCCTCGACGATATCGAAGCGATTTTCACCCATTTACCTGACGATCGTCAAACCCTCCTCTTCTCCGCCACTCTTCCCCCCGCTATTCGAAGACTGGCCCAGAAGATTCTGAAAAATCCCGAGGCGATCGATGTTACTCCCAAGGAAACCACCACTAACACCGATATTACCCAGCGCTACTACGTTCTCGAAGAACGGGAACGAGAAGAAGCCCTAGTACGCCTAATCGATACGGAGTCACCCAATAAGTCCCTCGTCTTTTGCCGCACCAAAAAGGAAACCGATACCCTCTCGACAACCCTCATTTCCCGAGGCTACGCCGCCGGGTCTCTCCACGGGGATATGCAGCAGCGCCAGCGCAACGAAACCATCGATAACTTCAAGCAAGGTCGAATCGATTTGCTCATTGCAACGGATGTCGCAGCGCGGGGTTTGGATATCAACGATGTCACCCACGTTTTCAACTACCACATTCCCTTCGATTCCGATAGCTACGTTCACCGGGTCGGACGGACGGGACGGGCTGGGAAAAAGGGAACGGCAATTACCCTCGTCACCCCATTAGAGTTCAAAAAGCTGACTCGAATCGTCCGAACTTCCGGCGCACCTTTGGTATACGAGGAAATTCCTACCATAAGTGAAGCGAAAAAGCAATACCAAAAAGAACTCATTGATAAGTTAGAACACCAACATATCAGTGAGGAAGCGGTAGAGCTATTACAGCGCTTGGAAGAAGATCTCGATATCTCCCAAATTGCTTGTAAAGCCATTTCGATGATGTTAGACCAGCAATCGGTGGGAGGTCCGAGTCGGATCGGGTTCAGTTCCCAAGAAGTGCAGCGGATGATGCATCAGTCCAAGCGACGCAAACACAGCAAACCCCGCCGATACAGCCGCCTTCCCCAACCCAGACGTCGGCGCTCTTAAGGAGATCGGGGCTTTGGGGGCTTCGGAGGCTTCGGAGGCTTCGGAGGCTTCGGGAGCTTCGGGGGCTTGAGGCGCTAAATTTTCTCCCGTTTCCCCCCCAGCTCCCGTTTCCCCCCCGGCTCCCAATTCTCCCCCAGCTCCAGTCTCTCGGGATCTCGCGAATGTATCACAATAGAGTAAAGATTCGCGGCGCGATCGTACCACCATGACTTTTTGCCTGAATCCGGATTGCCGGCAGCCTCAAAATCCCGATGATGCTACCTCCTGTAGGAGATGCGGCTCGACGTTATTGCTTCGGGGGCGCTACCGTCCCCTTCAGGCACTCGGACAGGGGGGTTTCGGGCGGACGTATCTGGCACTCGATCGCGATCGCCTCAACACTCGCTGCGTCATTAAGCAGTTGCTCCCCCACCAATTGGTCGGTAGCAATCTCGATCGCGCCACCCTTGACAAGATGATGGAGCTGTTCCGGCACGAAGCCATGCAGCTTTCCAAACTGGGAGAACACCCGCAAATTCCCACCCTCTTTGCCTTTTTCGAGGAAGATTCCCTCCTCTATTTGGTTCAAGAATATGTAGACGGACAAACCCTGTGGCACGAACTGCGGGACAAAGGTGCCTTCAGCGAGCAACAAATTCGCCAAGTCCTGATGCAATTGCTGCCGGTTTTGCGCTTCATCCACAAGCGTGGAGTCATCCATCGCGACATTACCCCAGTCAATATCCTGCGTCGCAAGCGAGATGGGAAGCTGATTTTAATTGATTTTGGCGTCGCCAAGCAGCTCACTCGCACCTCCCTCGCCCGACCGGGAACCAAAGTCGGCACGGCGGGATACGCCCCCCTCGAACAGCTTCGCAGCGGTAAAGCCTACCCTGCAAGCGATATCTACAGCCTCGGGGTCACCTGCATCCACCTGCTGACTCAAACCCGACCGGATCTGCTTTTCGATCCCGTTAGAGGCTGGCTGTGGCGAGAGCAATTAGCCAAGCTGCAAATGAGTATCAGCGATCCCTTCGCCCGGATTATCGATAAAACCATTGAAGAGATGGTGGGCAATCGCTACCAATCTGCCGATGAAGTAATCCGCGATTTTAAAGCAGTGATGCGCGCCTCCTCTGCATCCTCCTCTCGCACCTCGTCGGGGACTGCGATCGCACCACCCCCTCCACCGCCACCGCGCACCCACCCCAGCCGGTCTGGGACTCGTACGGCCCCCGCTCGCAAACCCGCCACACCGCCACCGAGGACAACCACGCCTCCTCAACCGACCTCTCCCCTGCCCCCCTCAGTCCTCGACTCTGTACCCCAGTCCAAAATCGAAATCCAAAGACCGGGTTGGAATCCTGTCGAGACCCTACGGGGTCATTCCTCTTGGGTGACCTGTACGGCAATTTGTCCGACGGGCACCCTGTTCGCCACCGGCAGCCTGGATAAGACCATCCGCGTCTGGAGTTTGCCCGATGGAAAAGAAATCCGGAGAATGGAGGGACACCGCAGTACGATTAACGCCCTTTCCATCAGCCGCGATGCCAGTCTGATTGCCAGTGCCAGCGACGACGATACGGTCAAGATCTGGAATCTTAAGACGGGACAGCTCGTCAAAACCCTCAACGAACATTTGCGCGATGTGACTTCCGTGGCATTTTCTGCCGATGGTAAAACTTTAGTGAGCGGTTCTGAAGATCGAACGGTGAAGATTTGGAATGTCGCGAGTGGGGAACTGGTGACTTCGCTGATGGGGGGATCGGGGATGGTGAAGGCGATCGCGATCGGTAGCAGCGGACAAATCCTCGCCAGCGGAGGATTGGATAACAATATTTATCTGTGGAATCTCTCTACCCAAAAAATTCTCGCCACCCTTTTAGGACACTTTAATTCCGTTCTCTCCCTGGCAATTTCTCCCGATGGGACGCTACTGGCCAGTGGCGGTAAAGATCGAACTCTAAGGTTGTGGAAACTGCCCCACGGCGAATTGATTCGGACGCTATCGGGTCACCTGGCGAATGTGAATACCGTTGCGTTTCATCCCGACGGTCAATCTCTGGTGACTGGCAGTAGCGATAAACGGATTAAATTTTGGCAGATTAAAAATAGCGAATCCTATCGGACGCTATCGAGCCATCTCGGTGCGGTGACGGGAGTCGCGATCGCCCCGGACGGTCAAACCATTGTCAGTACGAGTAGCGATAAGACTATCAAAATTTGGCGCTGGTTCGATTAGTACCCCCGTTTCTCATCCAAAATAACGTCAGTTTTGGATCGGACTGTTTCAGGTGAGGGCGGGGAATGGGGAATGGGGAATGGGGAATGGGGAATGGAGGATTTTTCTCCCCAGCGTAGTGCGATACCCAGTCATCTCATTTTCGAGAGACTTGCCGATTACCCGAACATCACCCAGAGCCTGCATCCCGGTGAGGTCGCGGTCGTAAAACTGACGTTAAAATACTGTTCTCATATCACTGAAGATAGCGATCGAATGGATTCGATCGCTATCTTCAGTCCACCAGTACGATCGGTTATGGTTGCAATATAGCTCTATCTTCAAAATCGTGAGGACTGTTTCGCCAGCCGGTATCAAAGAACGATGAGGGATAATTTTTTTTCGAAAATATTTTTTTAACTCATTTTTAAGATTAAATTTTGATAGATGTATTTCTACATATGAATACATTCTGAGCACATAAAAGTGTTTTTTATACTCGGCTGACTCATGAAAATTTAATTACAACAGTGAACATATAGCATTTCTAATACTTGTGAGGTACACCTTTAATTTCAAATCTTTTACTTTAAGATTTCAAGAAATTAGTACTGTACCTCATGAGTTTGAGAACCGCTATCGCTCGATTTTTGACCTCGATCGTTCCTCCAAAATAAGACTTTTTTTCGGATTTATAAATTTCAACAACCCATGCTTTGGATTTTAGTCTGTTCTGTTTTGGTTTTCCTGATGCAGCCCGGATTTATGTGCCTGGAATCTGGCTTGACACGCTCTAAAAATAGCATCAACGTCGCCATCAAAAACTTAGCAGACTTTGGTATCTCAGTTATCTGCTTCTGGACTTTTGGATATGCCCTGATGTTTGGGGTTTCTCAGGCAGGATGGCTCGGAATGACGGGTTTCTCCTTTAATTTTGAGGAGCCGACTCCAACCGCTTTCTTTTTGTTTCAAGCCATGTTTTGCTCGACGGCAACCACGATTGTCTCCGGTGCGGTTGCCGAGCGGATGAAATTTGAAGCCTATGCGATCGTGACGATTTTAACGTCGGGTCTGATTTATCCAGTGTTCGGCCATTGGGTTTGGAACGGGATCGATGTCAGCACATCCTCGGGCTGGCTGGGGAGATTGGGTTTCGTTGATTTTGCCGGGTCTACTGTCGTTCATGGTATCGGTGCGTGGGTGGCTCTGGCGGTGCTTCTGGTTATCGGTCCTCGAACGGGTCGCTTTTCCCCCTCCGGTTCCCATACCATTCACGGCTCGAACATCCAGCTTTCAGTATTGGGAACCCTGCTGTTGTGGGTGGGGTGGCTGGGCTTCAATGGCGGTAGTACCTTAGCCTTCGACGATCGCGTTCCGGCGATTCTGGTGCATACGATTCTTGCCGGGGCAACTGGGATGGCGATTGCTGGGGTCATCGGTTGGTTGCAGCACCGAATTTTAGAAGTCGAACTTCTCATTAATGGTTCTCTAGCCGGGTTAGTTGCAATTACCGCCTGCTGCGACGTTGTCAGTACGCCCATGGCAGCGATCGTCGGTGTGGGGGGCGGTGGGGCAATGCTACTGGTTTCCTATTGGCTCGAACGCTGGCAAATCGATGATGCGGTAGGGGCGATCGCCGTTCATGGCGGTGCGGGCATTTGGGGAACCTTAGCGGTTGCCTTGTTCGGGTCTTCCCCTTTGCCGAGTACCGAATTGAGTCGTTACGCTCAACTGGGGGTGCAGTTACTCGGGGTTGCAGTGGCGTTTGTCTGGGCGTTTGGGATCGCTTACTTGGTGCTGCGGGCGATCGCTCGCTTTGTACCCTTGCGCGTTTCTCCCCAGCAAGAACGGATCGGCTTAAATATTTCCGAACACGCCGCGAGAACCGATCTTTACGATTTGTTGGCCGCGATGGAAATTCAACGCAAAACTCACGATTTGAGTTTGCGAGTCCCCGTCGAACCCTTTACTCAGGTGGGGGTGATTGCCAATGGCTACAACCAAGCGATCGCAGCCTTGGAAGAAGCAGTCACGCGCACCGGTGCGATCGTAAGTACCGCCATTAATGGCATTATTACCTTTGCCAAACCCAATTTAGAAATCCTCACCGTTAACCCCAGTGCCGAAGCCATGTTTGGTTACTCCCAAGAAGTCTTGGTGGGTCGATCGATTTACCAGCTTTTGCGAGAAGAGGGGGAAGCCGGGGCGATCGATCTCGATGGGTGGTTGAAAGAAAGATGTCGAGAACTGATTGGCTTGCGAGGGGATGGCTCTCAGTTGTATCTCAGAGCAACGGTTGTAGAAGTGCAGGTCGGTCGGAAATCCTTTTATACCGGGACCTTCGAGGATATCAGCCAACGCAAGTACGCCGAAACGGCACGGCAGAAATCCGCACGGGCTTTGAAAGCCAAAAATCAGGAATTGCAGCAAGCGTTGCGGGAACTGCAACAAGCCCAACTCCAGTTGGTACAAACGGAAAAAATGTCGAGTTTGGGGCAAATGGTCGCCGGAATTGCCCACGAAATTAACAATCCGGTCAGCTTCATCCATGGCAACCTGACCTATGCGACCGAGTATACCGACGATCTATTGAGATTGCTGCAAGTCTACCAACAAGAATATCCCCATCCGACGGACAAGATTCAAGCCCAACGGGAGGAGATCGATATCGATTTTTTGAGACAAGATTTAGAACAATTGCTCAAATCGATGAAAGTGGGAACCGATCGCATTTGCGAAATCGTTCGCTCTCTGCGCACGTTCTCTCGCTTAGATGAAGCCCAAATGAAAGAAATCGATCTCCATGAAAGTCTTAACAGCACCCTGACGCTGCTGCAACATCGCCTCAAAGCCTCACCCCATCGTCCCCAAATTGAGGTGGTACGAGAATACGGTTCCCTACCCCGAGTTGATTGTTATCCCGGTCCTCTCAATCAGGTGTTTATGAATCTGCTCGCCAATGCGATCGATGCCTTAGAAGAGACGATGGAGAAAAAGAACGATCTCGAACCCAAAATTTGGATTCGCACCGGAGTGACAAACGAAAACTGGGTGCAAATTTCCATTGCCGATAACGGACATGGAATTTCGGAAAGCATTCGTGCCAAGTTATTCGATCCCTTTTTCACCACCAAACCCATCGGTAAGGGGACGGGATTGGGCTTATCGATTAGCTATCAGATCGTTGTCGATCGCCATGGTGGCAAACTCGAATGCGAGTCCGTACCAGCACAAAGGACGACTTTCACGATCGCCATTCCCATTCACCAATACTAGGGCGATCGCGCTTTTTTAGATAATTCTTTATATCTGCCTTACGGTAAAACTCTAACAAACGTCAGTTTTGGATTGTTATATCCGGTGAGGGTGGGGAATGGGGAATGGAGTACTTCGATTCGCTAGTAAAGAGATTCACTCCGATGGGTTGGGTTCTAGGATGTCCAGCCAGCCGAAATTTTTGCGATCGTGGGCATCCCGGCGATCGACTTAACCAAAACTGACGTTACCGTAGGGCATACGGGAACTAACGCTTGGGGAGACGCGCGACCTCTGTTCGGTGTCAGAAATGGTACTGAGTAAGTCCGGGTCATAGAACCAAGAATCCCCCATCTTTTAAGTGGGGGAGTGTCAATAAGCCAGAAGGTAAATGACTCAGGGACTTCTACCAAAGTCCCCGAGCGGCTAATTCTAAACCATCTCCGACGGAGCTTGGGCTTGGGGCTGAACCTGCGGCTGGAACTGGAACATCGAGTACACCACGTTCCGACGAATATCCGTCATCATATCCAAGAACAGTTCGTATCCCTCGCTCTTGTATTCGATCAGCGGGTCTTTCTGACCGTAACCGCGCAATCCGACCGATTCGCGCAGGGCATCCATTTGCTGCAAGTGTTCCCGCCACAGGGTATCGATTTGCTGCAAGATGAAGAAGCGTTCCGCTTGGCGCATCAAACCGGGCTGGAGGCGATCGACCTGATTTTCTTTAATATCGTAGGCAATTCGCGCTTGTTCGTGGAGGAAGGTCTTAATTTCATCCACCGATAAATCTTCAATTTGACTCGGTTCGAGGTCGGCAAGCAAGTAGACGAATTCCTTCACCTTACTCACGAGTTTATCCAGGTTCCACTCTTCCGAGGGCAACTCGGGATTGATGTAGGCATCGACGATATCGTCCATCGTCTTCTCCCCGTAGAGAATTACCTGTTCTTTGAGGTCTTGCCCTTCGAGCACCCGACGGCGTTCGGCGTAGATGGCGCGCCGCTGGTTGTTCATCACCTCGTCGTACTCGAACACCTGTTTGCGGATGTCGTAGTAGTAGGTTTCCACCTTTTTCTGAGCGCCTTCGAGAGACCGGGTGAGCATTCCCGATTCGATGGGCATATCCTCTTCCACCCGGAAGGCATTCATCAATCCGGCAACGCGATCGCCGCCGAAAATCCGCAGTAGATTATCTTCCAAACTGAGGAAGAAGCGCGTGGAACCGGGGTCTCCCTGACGACCGGCGCGACCGCGCAACTGGTTGTCCACCCGGCGGGATTCGTGGCGTTCCGTACCGATGACGTGCAAGCCGCCGAGTTCGATGGTTTCATCGTGTTCGCGATCGGTTAAAGCTTCGTACTCCTGGCGAATGGCATTGTATACGTCCCGGATTTTCTGAATCACCGGATCTTCCGTGGGGGCTTTTTCCGAAGCCACCGCCAGCTTATCTTCTGCTTCCAATTCCGGCAGGCTGCGTTCGCCGTACTCTGCTACCGCAAACTCTACCGCTTCTTTGAGCTGGGCTTCTGTTTCCGGGGAAAGGATGGTGGGGAAAATCTGGGGCGAGACTTTCCAGGTCTTGGGCTTCTTCACCGAATCGAAACCTGTCGCTTTCGATCGCTTCTTCATCCCGGCCATACCCGCACCGAAATCCCCTTCATCCTCGGGTTTGACGATGCGGGGCATCAAGTACTCCCGCACCTTCAAGCGGGCCATAAACTCGGCATTTCCCCCGAGGATGATATCCGTTCCCCGACCGGCCATGTTCGTGGCAATGGTCACCGTTCCTCGCCGACCGGCTTGGGCGACAATTTCCGATTCCCGTTCCACGTTTTCCGGCTTCGCGTTGAGCAGGTTGTGGGGCACTTCCAGTTCGCTGAGGAGGCGAGAGAGGACTTCCGATTTTTCCACGCTGGTGGTTCCCACCAATACCGGACGACCGGTTTCGTGCATCTCGGCGCATTCCTCGGCGACGGCTTTCCACTTCGCCGGTTCGGTTTTGTAGACCACGTCGGAGAGGTCTTGTCGTTGCGGAGACCGGTTGGTGGGGACGATGGTGACTTCGAGATTGTAGATTTTCTCGAATTCCGCCTCTTCCGTTTTCGCCGTTCCCGTCATCCCCGCTAGTTTCGGGTATAGGAGGAAAAAGTTCTGATAGGTAATGGTGGCCAGGGTTTGGGTTTCCGGTTGAGTGTCTACCCCTTCTTTGGCTTCGATCGCCTGGTGCAAACCGTCACTCCAGCGACGACCGGGCATCACCCGCCCGGTAAACTCGTCCACGATCACCACTTCCTCGTTACGGACGATGTAATTGACGTTTTTAACAAAAAGCTGTTTGGCTTTAATGGCGTTAAAAATATAGTGAGCCCAGGGGTCGTTGGGATCGTAAAGGTCGGTAACCCCGAGCAACTCCTCCGCCCGCGCGAAGCCTTCATCGGTGAGCAGGACGTTACGCGCTTTTTCGTCCACTTCGTAATCTTTCGGTTCCTCTTCCGTCCCCATTTCCAGGGCTTGGGCGACTTGAGCGGCGCGAATGTACTTTTCGCTGGGGCGTTCCACCTGACCGGAAATAATCAGCGGCGTGCGGGCTTCATCCACCAGAACCGAGTCCACTTCGTCGATCGCGCAGTAGTTGAAGGGCCGCTGCACCACATCATCCATAGATGTGGCCATATTGTCGCGCAGGTAGTCGAAACCCAGTTCGGAGTTGGTGCAATAGGTAATGTCGCAATTGTAGTTTTTACGCCGTTCTTCCGGACTCATCCCCTGCTGGATTAACCCCACGGACAATCCCAAAAATCGGTGCACCTGCCCCATCCATTCCGCGTCCCGACGAGCAAGATAATCGTTAACAGTGACCAGATGAACCCCTTTGCCCGTCAATCCGTTGAGATAGGCTGGCAAGGTGGAAACCAGGGTTTTCCCTTCCCCGGTTTTCATCTCGGCGATTTGCCCTTCGTGCAGGATCGTCCCCCCCAAAACTTGCACGTCAAAGTGACGCATTCCCAGGACTCGCCGAGAGGCTTCCCGGACGACGGCAAACGCTTCTGGGAGAAGGTCTGCGAGAATTTCGTTGGTTTCCTCGTCGGAGTTGGCTTTGGCGAGCTTTTGTCTGAATTCGGCGGTTTTCCCCTTCAGCTGGTCGTCGGAAAGGGGTTGAATGTCTTCTTCGAGTAGATTGACTTCGACGACGAGGGGTTGGTATTTTTTCAGCTTGCGGGTGTTGGGATCGCCGAACAGATTTTTCAGCATGGTGGGGGAAAGGTGTAGGCCGGACTAATGTAAATTGTCTTTGCGAGAGATAGCGAAAGTGATGCTTTCAATGCTATCTATGTCACTTTATATTTTCATTACATCTTACCACTGCCACTGAGGATGGGGCGATCGGGCGATGTAGGGATACCCCGAATTGAGATCAGGAGACCGTCTTGAGCAGGGGAGGCTGGCAATCGCGGTGGAAGCGAAGGGAGCAAAACCCTTGAATTTTCGTTGCCGTAACCACCAAAAGTTGCCCGATTGTCAAAAACCGAGATCTGTAGGGTCTCCACACCAGTACCTTGCTCAAGACCGCTCGCAACACCAGTGTCCGCACCTAACGTGGCGGTGGCTGTATCTTGAAACCATCCTCACCCCATCCCTTCTTTTCGATGCAGATGTCTATGAGCATTGAGTGAGACACCGAACAATGACTTTGGCAGCGGTCTGCGCTCCCTTTTCCCTTTGAATTTTTTCTCCGAGCAATTTGGCAGCTTGCTTAACGTCTTCTGTCAGCGCATCGGTAATCGCCGCAGATAGGTTTTCGGCACTCAGTTGGGTTCTGGGAATCGGTTTGGGTCCGACGCCGAGTTCCCAAACGCGGCGACCCCAGGCAAATTGGTCGTTGGCATGGGGGATGAGGATGCTGGGAACGCCCGCTCTTAAACCCGCTGCGGTGGTTCCCGCACCGCCATGATGAACCACAGCGGACATTCTAGGAAATAACCAAGCATGAGGGGTGCTTTCCAAGATAAATATATTGTCAGGAACGGTGTCGAGCTTGACCATACCACTCCATCCCGTCGCTAAAACGCCACGTTGTCCGGAACGCTGGAGAGCATCGATGACTAATTCGGTGGTTTGTTCGGCTTGGGTGGGGTCTCCGAGGCTGCCGAAGCCCACGTAGACTGGAGGACTCCCCGCTTTTAAAAAGTCCTCTAGATCTGAGGGTGGATGCCAATTATCCCCTGCGTCGAGGAACCAGTAGCCGGTATTAAACACCTGTGCGGGCCAATCCAGTGGCTGGGGAAAAACATGGTTACTGCCAGACACGATGGTTGGAGCGTTTTGAGTCTGCTGCTGTTTAAACGGGTTGGAAAAATTTGGGGGAACGCTGCTAAATTCTTGTTGCCAGAATTGCTTGACCGCAGAACTCGACATCCGCCACATGACTTGTTCGAAGAGCAGATGCGTCAGGAGGTTGAATGTTTGGCCGAGTCGGAGGGAATCGTAGAAAATCAGTGACGGGTAGTCCCGAGTCGGTGTCATGGGAAATGGCGTCGCCAGAATACTGGGAATGTCTAAGGCTCGAGCGACAAAATACCCGATCGCCGCACCGGGATGATAGACGATCGCATCGGAACCCTGACAAGCATGATAGCAATCTTGCTGCATCTTCAAGGCAAGGGATTTGAAAGACCGATCCATCATCACAAAACTCAAAATTATCTTGAGTGGGTTGTCGGCTTTCATTTTTTGCACTCTCGGGTCCTTGGCAAGCTTGGATACGTCACCCGAAAGGGGATAAAACTCCAATCCGAATCCCTTCACCCAGCTCTCATAATTCTCAGGGGCCGCAATGCGGACGGTGTAGTCTCCGAGTGCTTCGATCGCTAAACCCAGCGCGAGATAGGGTTGTATATCGCCTCTGCTACCTGTGGCGAGCATTGTAATTAACATGGTTAATAATTAGTTAGTTAGACTAACTAATTATATCGCGGTAATTTAGGAAGCGACAACAGGCACAAGGTCGCAATCCCTACTTCACGTCCTGAAAACGCTTAACCAGTTTCATCACGATCGCTTCAAATTGTTTGGCTTCATCTTCACTCAAAGCCGTGCGGATAAAATCTCCATACTCTCGAAGTGCTCGATATTTAGCATCGACGAATGTTTGACCGGCTTCTGTTAAACTAATATAAAAAAATCGTTTATCTTCATGAGATTGCACTTTTTTGACGTATCCTTTTTGAGTGAGCTTGTTGATTCCAGCAGTAACGGAAGCTTTTGTTAAATCGAGCTTTTGAGCAATATCTGTGACCGTAGTTTTTCCGAGTTCGTGAATGGCTTCAATATATTGAAGCTGACTAATGGTGAGCTTAGAAATTTCAGAATTGCTCCCCACCTCTTCTTGTACTTTTTTAAATAAAGCGTCTAGAGTGTCGATGAATTCGATGAGTATTTTTTCCATGCTTTACTGGGAAGAATTGTTGATGGAGTTTAGATAAATTTAACCGCTCGAAGCTCAAAATGCTTATTCCGATCGGATTCGGGAGTTGGCAGGCGATCGGGAGGAGAGAAGAGCCAAAATCCAGACTCCATCTGGGTTGTCGCCAATTCGATCGAAGTTGGGTCAAACCTCATGAATAATGAGGTTCGACGAAAATCCCTCAAAGCCTTGCCCAATAAGGGAACTGGCAATTTACCCGAAAAACAGTCTGTTTGCGCGAGGTTCGCTCGATATCGGGAGTTGAGCGTTTGGTGAATAATGCAGGCTAAACTCTCGTTTTTCAGATCCGCTGTTTCCGTCAGAAGCTGCGGAGAGTGGGTCAATTTCCTAACATAAATCACGACCGATTGCAAATTACCAAACAACTGCCCCCAACGCTTGCAGGGCAGATTTTTGGGGTTCGGTGAGTCCCGTGGCATTGGTGAGATTCAAGCCTTCGTACGGGCCGGGGAGTTTGAGGGTTTGCAGGCATTCTCCCGTTTCTACATCCCATACCTTCATCGTTTCATCTTCCGATCCGGTGACGATCGCCTTTCCATCGGGACGAAACGCACTCCACCAAACAATGTGGGTATGTCCTTCGAGGGTTCCTAGGGGGGTTCCGGCGGGCCAATTCCAAAGTTGAACGGTACGATCGGCATTGGTACTGGCGAGGATGCTGCCGTCGGGGCTGAGGGTCACTTGATGAATGCCGCTGCCCAAATCCGATAACACCTGCAAACAGTCCCCGGTTTGAGTATCCCAGAGGCGAATGGTGCGATCGTCGCTGCCGCTGATGAGTTGCGTACCATCGGGGCTGAAAATGGCAGTGCGGACAAAATCTCCATGTCCGGTCAAAATTTTCGCGACTTCCCCGGTTTGGGTATTCCAGAGGCGGATAGTGCGATCGTCGCTGCCACTAGCGATTCGCATCCCATCGGGACTAAATGTGACGGAGTTGAGACCTTCGGTATGTCCGGTGAGGGTTTTGGGGGGAGTCGATCCGAACACATCCCAGATTTTGAGGGTGCGATCGCTGCTGCAACTGACCAGCGTGCGTCCGTCGGGACTCCATGCCACCCGCCAAACTGCGCCGTCATGACCGGTCAGAGTTTTCCAGCAGCGACCTTCGGTTAGGTCCCAGAGGCGGATGGTGCGATCGATCCCACTACTGGCACTCGCGAGAAATCGACCGTCTCGACTGAACGCCACCGATAAAATCACCCCCACGTGGTCGGGCCAAGGGTGGAGGCATTTCCCAGTCGTCGCATCCCAAACTCGAAGAATTTTGTCGTCGCTGCCACTAGCAATGAGGTTTCCGTCGGGGCTGAAGGCAACGCATTTAATGCTGCTATCGTACCCCTGCCAAGTGGTCAGACATTCCCCAGTATTGCTATTCCACAGCTTCACCGCCCCATCGACGCTGCCGCTAGCGAGAATGTCACCCTCAGGGCTGAAGTCGAGGGAATGCACCCATGCCTCATGTCCGCGCAGGATTTGTCGGCATTCTCCCGTCTGGGGATTCCAAAGGCGAGTGGTATTGTCGATGCCGCCGCTGGCGAGGATGCTGCCGTTGGGATGAAACCGAATCAGGGCAACACCGTTACTATGTCCGGTGAGAGTGCGCAGCATTTCCCCCGTTTCCAAGTGCCACAGTTTCAGGGTTTTATCCCGGCTGCCGCTGGCGATTAAGGTGCCATCCGGGCTAAATTCCACCGAACTCACCCCTTGGCAATGACCTTTTAAGGTTGCCGAACACAAGCCCGTTGCCACATCCCACAATTTAATGGCGCAATCCCGACTGCCGCTAGCGAGAGTTGCACCGTCGGGACTGAAAGCAATGGTATAAATGCGATGGCGATGTCCCGTCAGCGTATGGCGGCATTCTCCAGTTTGGGTATCCCAGAGGCGAATGGTGCGATCGTCGCTGCTACTGGCAAGGGTTGCGCCATCGGGACTCCAGGAAATCGCCCGAACCCGATCGTCGTGTCCGCGCAACAGGTTGACACAATGACCGCTGGGGGTGTCCCAGAACCGGATGGTGCGATCTTCACTGGCACTGGCGAGTAAAGTACCATCGGGGCTGAAGGCAACCGATCGCACCCAAGCGGTATGTCCGGGTAACACCAGTAAGGGTTTGCCCGTCGCCACATCCCACACTCGCACTTCCCCCCGGGCCTCTCCGGTGGCGAGTAAAGTGCCGTCGGGGCTGAAGGCGACGGTAAACACGCTGCTGAGGAAGTTGGAAAAGACGCAATCTTGGAAGTGGGAACCCTGAAAATTGACCTCGTGCAGGGTCATGCCTTGGAGGTAGGCTTGGCGGATGGTTAAGCCGGAAAAATCCGCGCCATGGAGGGTTTTGTTGGGGTAGAGGAGTAGATCTAACAGATTGGCGGCGGCGTAGGAATTTGCGCGAGGGGAGGTTGCTTTCAGGGCGGCGAGACTCGATCGAATTGACTCGATATCTCCAGAAAATCGATCGGCGATCGGCTTGAGAATTAACCGGGTTTGAGTTTCGCGAATGTAATCTTTCGCAGTGGCTTTGATAAACGTATATCGATCTAAAACGTCGAATTGATGGGTGTGAATTTCGGCAATCGCGTCTTCGACAAGGCGATCGAGAATGTATTCCATCACCACGTTTTGCAGGGTAAATCCACCGTCCACGGTTTCGACGAGCGATCGATGTTTCAGGTTTTCCAAACTTTCGAGCAATCGAGACAGGGAAGGTTCGGGGAGGATATCTTCTCGTAACTGGGCGATCGTCATCGGTTCCCGTTCGATGGCCAACCAAAAGACAATGGTGCGATCGAATTCCGAGAGGCGATCGATTTGGGTTTCCAGGAGTTTGCCAATGCCATTAAAAATCGTCGTTCCCTGGGCTAAAAACTCGGAAACGTTGCCAGCAAACAGTTGAACGATCGAGGTGGCAATGATTTTTAGGGCTAAAGGACTGCCCCCATACAATTGGACTAACTCCAAGAGTCGATCGGGGGTTCCCGTAACGCCTTTATCCTGCAAAATTTTCAACGCCGCCGATTGCAAGCCCGTGAGTTGCAAACTGCGCACCGGCAAACTTCCGCCTTCAGAAATTGCAATTTCTTGAGGCTTTTCCCGACTGGTAAATAGCAAGCAACTTTGATGGAACGAACCGCCAATTCGACGAAATAAATTGCCGTAGTCTTCGTAGCCCCGTTGATATTGACCGGCTTGGATTTTTTCAGCTAAAATCGACTCGACATTATCGAGAACGAGCAAACAGCGAAACTGTCGCAAGAACTCAACGAGTAAGGTAATTTTATCCCCCACGGATTCCGGGATATTTTTTACTTGTCGATCGCCGAGAATTTGAATAAAATCATCTAAGACTTTTTCGATGGGCGGGGCTTCTCGCAGACTGCGCCAAATAATATAGTCAAATTCATCCCCGAACTGCTGGGCAAATTTAATCGAGAGGGCCGTTTTTCCAATGCCTCCCATCCCCAATAGTGCTACCAATCGGCATTTATCCCCCAGCAACCATTGCTTCAGGATTGCCAGTTCCGCTTCGCGTCCGTAGAAGACCCCCACATCGATGGCTTCTCCCCAATCGCGATGGGTGGGATGGACGACAGAGAAACTGTCTGTCGATCGTTCTCGAACCCCATTTTCTCCCTCAATATAGACAATATCTTGCCAGTCTAATTGTAGTTTCTCGGAAAGTTCGACGAAATTGAGACGATCGACCGGTTTGCCGTTGAGGAAATTGTGCACGGTGGCGCGGGAGAGTCCGGTTTCCACAGCCAGTGCTTTTTGACTGGGGAAGCCATTGCGTTCGACGGCAGCTTTCACCTTTTGAATTTTATCCGGTGCAACGCGACTCGATCTCGACGACATTCTCGAACGGCTAGAGGATTTCTCTCATCGTAACTCGTTTTTTTGGAGATCGATTCCATTTTCGAGGACTTAAGAAGGTCGGGAGTGCATTAAAAACATGTATATTTTCCAACTCTTGTTCCTATAAATGAAGTATCTGCTAGGAGAGATGAAGGAAAAATTCGATTGCCAATATTGTCATGTATTCTCAAATAATTTGCGGCGATCGCGGTCTTCTCAAATCGTTACCGAGATTGATGTTTGTGGCATCTGAATGTGTGTTTGAGTGTATGCTTCGGTCTCGATTTTATTTAAAAATCGACGAGTCTCGATCGTTGCCAATGAAATTTCAATTATTACGGCGTCTCATTCAAGATTTTTCTTGTCAGTTTTGTGCACTATAAGCTTCTAAAAACTTCGAAAAAATGCGATCTAAAAAACCAATTCAAACTCTGTCACAAGGTCGCTCGTTTGAAATCATTTTTCTCCGGAATATCGATAGGGCGATGAGTTGTATAAGACAGAAGGAGTTGAACTTCAGCCATGCAAAATAAACTCCACCTCTTTCCATTTTTACCCTTTAGGAACTCTTCTACCATGACTCAAGCTCGTTCTTTCAATCTCACTGGAAAAGCGACCGTCGATGAAGTCATCTTACCCGATGAAAAAGGTCGCATCCGCTTTAAGGGTAGCTATTGGCCCGCTCGTTGTGCAAGTGGTGCGACACTCGCCCCCGGTCAAATTTGCTTTGTGATCGGTCGCCATGGCATTACCCTAATTGTCGAACCGAATCTGGGTACTTTTTAAGTGCCATTGACCGGTGTAATTAAAAAGCGCGATCGAGTCTCGTTTATTTGTCAATTTTACTGATGTGTTAGATGGAAATAATTCATAATTTGCAATAAATTTTGCTCTATCTAACGCATCCTAAAAACATGAATATTGGTAAAAATTATGTCATAATTGGGTTATGATTTGAGGAAAGTCAAAGGTTATGGATTCCAAATCAGTTTAAAATCAATTATTTTTTTTCGACTTCGATCGCGTTTGGCTATTTTTTTTGACTTTCGGCTTTTTTCCGGGCGGGGTGCGATGGGAACCAAAATATTTCTCGCTGCGATAGCGCAACCACACTCGCAAGACTTGGGGAATCTCGTCTTTTTCGGATTTGGTGAGAGTATTGTAGAGTTCGAGGGCTCGTTCCCGTTCCCGGCGGCAAGCGGCATTATTATGGGCATCCCAATACTTTCGGGCAACTCGGATGCGGCGACACACTTCTTTGATGAGTGCTTTTCCTTCCAAGGTTCGATCGTTTATTTTCATTAGTTTTAGAGCTTATGTTCGTGATTTTTCGAGCTATTTTTTTATTTTTAATTCAGTTTTTTCGTATAAATTCAATTTTTATGTTAACAAAAAAACAACCTGTAATTTCTAAGGAGAGGTAGAGCACAATGCAGAGAAAACGCCGACATTTTGCAACGCGACAAACAAGAAATAGCAAGCTTTGAGCTGAAGACTGAACACTGAGCGCTGAAGTGCGATCTTATTTAAGGTTTCCCGAAACCCCGAGCTCTGAATCTTGACGCGCGCTGACCTATTAAAAATTCCCCGAAATTCCGATCTGAATTGAGTTTGAGTCTTTTCTCTTCGTCTCGAAACACTCCCAACGCCGCAAACTAGTGCAGCGCGGCAGAAATAACTACCCAGGTCTTAACCGCTGAAAGCTATCTACAGTCAGCATTTTTAATTTTGAATTTTGCGTGCATCGCGAGCGGTGTCGGTTTCCGTCCCATTCAACTTTTCAAGACGCATTTTTCATTCTGCGTAGCAGCACTAGGACTAGAGCAAAATGCGTTTAAGATGGACGTAAAGAATCACTCAAGCACGATCGCCTCGATGGAATCCGATGTTTTATCCGACCGAGGACATTTCCAGTCTCTGTTTCCAAATACATTGATTCTTAATTGATTCTCAACGAATGATGCTAGCAACTCCCAAACATTGGATGGCGATCGCCACTGCTGCAATCGCCCTTTTCCCCAACGCCACTGCCATCGCCTTCGATCGGGGAACCTTGAAACAAATCCCGACCCAAACCCCAGCCAAAACGGCGACTGCAATCGCTTTCGATCGGGAAACTTTGAAACAAACCCCGACCCAAACCCCAGCCGAAACGGCGATCGAAGAACCGCTCGATTCGGGAACCCCAGACACCCCCGCCCCTAACCTGACGGCAACTTCACCCTATTATCCCGTCAGCGAGTGGGGTGGACGACTCATCCTGCCTCCAGAGGACGATACCGGGGTTGATTGGGTGTGGCTGGAAGTGTACAACGCACCCCTCGAAGCCCAACACCTAATCGGGGAAACCGTGCGTTTGGAATGGAGTGATGAGGCGTTGGTGCAAGCTTACGTCAAACTGGTGACGACGGGAGTGTATCTCAACCCGGACACCCGTGCCAGCGTCAACCGGGGAAACGTCCATCCCGTGCGCCTCAACGATCGTCCTCGGGTAGGACCGCTGCAATCCCTGGCAGGGGTGAGATCTGAAGACGATTTGGTGGTGAGTTTGGATAAAGTGACGGTGGTGAATGGCGAGAGTGCCGAACCGACGTTGCAAATTGCTGCCGATCCGGTGCAGGTGAAAGGTCGGATGTACGGATTGGTGCAGGTACTCGCCCCGGAACCCAGCGAATCCCCCGAGGAAGAGAAAGTCGATCGCCCTTGTCCGGGAGAATGCCCGATCGAATATTACCGCGTGCGCCACTACAACCGCGCCACCGGAAAATTTGACGGGCCCGAAGAAGTGGTGCGCTTTCCCCAAGTGGAACCGGCATCGGAAGACCACGGCATTTTTCACTCCACCCCCAATGAATGGCATCTCTCGCCGGCTGGAGAAGAAGGCTGGTATATCTACGGCGACACCGATGCCGAGGGAACCTTCACCATTCAATCTATCGAACCGCGCGGACTCCTGCGAGTGGAAGCCGATCGAGAAGTGACTGGTGTCGAGGCGGGGGCAATCTATATTGACGAGGAAAATTGGGAAGACACGGAGGCGCGCAAAGGAACCATCGAAACCGTGGCGATTTCCCAGGATGCCACGGAACCGGCTGCATCTCATTGGAAAGAGGGCGATCGGGGTTTGGTGTTGCACCTGTTTGGCGGCATTGGCGGCGATCGGGGTTTGGGGGCGCTGTTTGGCTTGGTGAACGGTCACTTTTCCTTCGGCTTAGCGCAGGTGGTGCGCGAACCCATCACCGATGAATTGCAATTTGCGATCGAATACCGCCAAGTCTACACCCACAATAAAGAAGGAATCGTTGCCGGGGCCCTATCTCGAGCGGCTTTTGCCGGCAACCTGCACCGGGGATGGTTGGGGAGTCGGCCGTTTTCCGATGCGATCGTCAAGCTCGATACCATTACCGAAGACTATAATTTTGACGGCATCACCATCTCTCCCCTGACGGAATTGATGAATCAACTCACGGTGATTACCTCGCGCTACCGCACTGGAGACGGCACGGGCAACTCCTCGGTGACCCCCTCCACCTCTTGCGTTCAGGACTCCAGCCAAGCCCTCTACATCACCATCGAACGCATCAAACAGCAGGTGAGAACCTCCCCTCAAATTCAAGCATGGCTGCAAGCCAATCCCGACGACCCCCAAACCCTCCGCTTCCAGCGATTGGTGGCGTTGGGTTCTGCCCTGGAAAAACAACTCGCCCCCTCGGGGATGGTGCGTCCGGACTGGAAACAGAATGCACGGGTTCTCACGGGGATTGCGTCGAGTCGAGAGCGCTTGGTACGGGAGCCATCGAGCTTATCGAACACCATTTTAAGCTGGCGCAGCGTTCTCCCGCGACGGGCCCACGACGAACTGGGCAAACTGTTTTTGGAACATGGGGCAAACCTGTGGGTACTCCGCAGCAACCAAGTAGGGGGCAACGATGAGGGGATTTTGCCTCTAGCCCCGGTGTTAGTTCTCGATTGATGGGTGTTGAGGGGTGTTGAGGGGAGGCGGGGACGCGGAGAGGGGAGAAACGGGAGCATCGGGAGAAATGGGAGCATCGGGAGAAATGGGAGCATCGGGAGAAATGGGAGCATCGGGAGAAATGGGAGCATCGGGAGAAATGGGAGCATC
>NZ_JBRJXU010000151.1:0-17717 GCF_057467645.1 Zarconia sp. | reverse complement strand
TGAATTTTCCCAACACCCCACACCCCACATCCCATTCCCCATTCCCCACACCCTATGAACCCAGTGTTAAGAATTCGTCAGAGTCGATTTTGGATTGGCATGCTTGTCGCGCTCTCCATCCTATTGAGCGCGGTGGGAATGCCGGCAACAGCAGCACTCACCCCCAAACACTATACCGAGCTGGAATTTCCCCCCCTACCCGAAATTCAAATTCCCGACTATAGCCGCCTCGAACTCAACAACGGTATGGTGGTCTACCTGATGGAAGATCGGGAACTGCCCTTGGTGAGCGGAACGGCCCTCGTGCGCACCGGCAGCCGCCTGGAACCGGGCGAGAAAGTCGGGTTGGCCAGTTTAACCGGCACAGTGATGCGCACGGGCGGTACGACGAAATATACCGGGGACGAACTCAACGAAATTTTAGAGCAGCGCGCCGCTTCCGTAGAAACTTCGATCGGTACGGCTTCGGGTTCTGCCGGATTTAGCGCTTTGAGCGAAGATGCGGATTTGGTGTTGGGTTTGTTTGCCCAAGTGCTACGGGAACCCACCTTCGCCCCAGAAAAGCTCGAAGTGGCCAAAACTCAGTTTTCCGGGAATATTGCCCGTCGCAACGACAGCCCCGACGATATTGCCTCGCGGGAATTTTACAAGCTCATCTACGGCGCGAACAATCCCTACGCCCGCACCTCCGAGTACCAAACCCTCAATAATATTTCCCGAGAGGATTTGGTGGCATTTCACCAGCAGTATTTCCATCCCAACAATATTATTCTGGGCATCGTCGGCGATTTCGACACCGCCAGCATGAAGGCTTTGGTGGAAAAACACTTTGGGAACTGGCGCAAGAATGCCAACTTACCCCCGATCGAATTACCTGCCGTCGCCCAAGTCAACCCAGGGGGTGTCTTTACCATCGACCAACCGCAACTCACCCAAAGTTACATCCAAATCGGCCATTTGGGCGGTCAGCGAGACAACCCAGACCACGCACAATTGGGCGTTCTCAATGGGGTTCTCAACGGTTTCGGCGGTCGGCTGTTCAACGAGATTCGATCGCGCCAGGGATTAGCCTATAGCGTGTATGCTGCTTGGAGCGCCCGTTACGACTATCCGGGGGTGTTTATCTCCGGCGGTCAAACCCGATCGGATGCCACGGTTCCCTTCATTCAATCGATCCAACGGGAAATCGATCGCATCCGCAACGAACCGATTTCCCCCGAGGAATTGCAATACGCCCAAGAATCGGCCATCAACTCCTTCGTTTTCAACTTTGCCGACCCCGCCCAAACCCTCTCGCGGGTGATGCGGTATGAATATTACGGCTACCCCGAAGATTTTATCTTCCAATACCAGCAAGGGGTGGAAGCCACCACCATCGAAGACGTACAGCGCGTCGCTCGAGAATACCTCAAACCGGAAAACTTGGTGATTCTAGTGGTGGGCAATAATAGCGCCATCCAACCCTCTCTCACCACCCTCGAACCGGAGTTAGAGGTAACCTCGATCGACATTACCATCCCCGATCCCACTCAGATTTAACGTCAGTTAGGTATTGGGTGTGGGGTGTGGGAGGCATCGGGGGCATCGGGGGCTTGGGAAGTTTCGGGGCTGAGGTTTTGAACGAGACCTTGTTTCCCCCGTTTCTCCCTCTCCTTGTCCCCTTGTCCCCTTGTCCCCTTGTCCCCCAAATCCCATCAAAAAGTAGTGACCAATTGAGAATCGAACAAATCCGTGGCATCGACTACATTGAGGGGGGGGGCGAAGAGATACCCTTGGGCTTGCTCGCAACCCAACTCTCGCAACCGCTCTCGGTGCTTGCTGGTTTCCACCCCTTCGGCAATCACGTTCATCCCCAGATTGTGGGCGAGGGCGATAATGGCTTCGACGATTTGAGATTTGCCGGCAAATTGCATGGAAATAAACGATCGATCGATTTTGAGAGTGTTGAAGGGAAAGCTGTGGAGATAGCTTAACGAGGAATACCCGGTACCGAAGTCGTCGATACTCAACCCCATGCCTAGAGCGCGAATTTGGGACAGCAGGCGGCTGGTGGGCAGATCGTTATCGATCAGGGTGCCTTCGGTGACTTCAAGTTTGAGGCTCGATCGCGGCAAACCGGTTTTTGTCAAAACCCCCTCAATTTGTTCCAAGCAATCCGGTTGCCAGAACTGCCGACCCGAGAGGTTGACGCTCATCACCATTTTCCGGCTGGCGGGGAATTGCGATTGCCAGCACTGCATCTGACAGCAGGCTTGGTTGAGAACCCACCAGTCTAAGGGGACGAGTAACCCCGTTTCTTCGGCAATGGGAATAAATCGATCGGGGGGGACTAAACCGCGTTCGGGATGGTTCCAGCGCACCAGGGCTTCAAATCCCACCATCCGATTGGTCGATAAACTAACGATCGGCTGATAGTGAACGACGAATTCTCCCTGTTCGAGTCCCCGTCTCAAATCTGTTTCGAGCTGTAATTGTCCGGCAACCTGAGCGTACATCAGACTGTTGAAAATTTCGTAGCAGCATTTGCCTTTCGCTTTCGCTTTATAGAGGGCAATATCTGCATCGCGAATGAACTCATCGGGTTCGGCACGAGTTCCGCTGCTCAGGGCAATGCCGATACTGGTGCTGGTAAAGACTTCGTGACCGTTGACCTGAAAGGGTTGTTTGAGTTCGCTGACGATGCGCTCGGCAATTTGGGTAACTTTTCTGAAACTTTTGAGATCGTTGAGGAGGATGATAAATTCATCGCCGCCAAACCGGGCAACGATATCGGTCTGACGCAGGCAGTTTTCCAGGCGGCGGGCCACTGCAACTAACAATTGGTCTCCCGTCAAATGACCCAGACTGTCGTTGACGAGTTTGAAGCGATCTAAATCCAGAAACAGGATGGCAAACAAGAAGTTGGAATTTTCTCGACCGCGATCGATCGAGCGTTCTAGTGCCTGCATTAACGAAACCCGGTTGAGCAATCCCGTCAAGGAATCGTGCCCGACGTTATAGCGCAATTCCGATTCCACACCCGATCGTCGATCGATTTCCGCGCGCAACTGCTTGTTGGCTTGTTGCAGTTCTCGATTGAGTTGTTCGAGTTCGAGTTCGGCCTGCTTGCGAGCGGTGATCTCCCGCAGGGAAGCCAGATAGGCCGGTCTCCCAAGCCATTCAAATTCGACTAACCGCATTTCTGCGGCAATTTGCTCTCCTGAAGGGCGGACGATATCGATTTCGACACTCTCGGATATGCTAGACGGAATGGTAATCCCAACGTTTTGTCCTTGAAGCACTTGAGCCGTTCGACCGAACATGACTTCGGCTGCGGGATTGGCAAACTCGATGGCACCGAGACGATCGACAACGAGAATTCCATCGGCATTTTTGCTAATGAGGGTTTGTAACTGGTCTTGGGTGGTTTGACAGGCAAGGGTTTGTCGTTCTAAGTCCAAGTGCAACCGCTGCCGTTCGATACTGTGGCGAATCGCTCGTACGAGCAAGGGAAGGTCAAATTCCCCAATGACGAGGTAATCTTGCGCTCCTTCTCGCAAGGTTGCCAGCGCTCTCTCTTCATCCTCCGGCCGGCTGAGGGCGACAATCGGGATTTGGGGAAAGTGTTGGTGAATGCACTCGATCGACTCAAATCCGGGGGCATCGGGTAATCGAAGACGGCTCAGGACAATATCGAATGCGTCTGTATTCAGGGCATCCAAACCCGCCCTCAGGCAATCCGCACAGACGAGGGTGGTGGGAAAGTTTTTGGTTTGGGCGAGAAGTTGTTGGATGAACTGGGCGTTTTGGCGATCGTTGTCGATCGAGAGAATGCGAATTGTAGGAGTTGATATCATCTTTTCCCATTCCCATATTTTGGGTAGATACACGATAGAGGTAGAGTCAAACCGTTTCGAGAGAGCCTCCAACCGGCGAAGCACTCGCGCGCACCTGCGAGAGAAAAACGAACCGATGGAATTTTTCCGACTCTCAAAACTGACAGTTTTTGAGAGAAGTCCCGTCGATCGTGCCGATTGAAATTTGAACCTTCCACGCTCGCCAACGGGGTCTTTCAAGTAAAGTCCCTCGATGATGTTCTCGGAAAGTTCGCTAGGCGCTGAGATTATTTCTCGAGAGAATTCAATGTCGCTCGTTCTTAGGAGTTGTTAAAATTATGGGGAGATCGATCTAGATACATCGAACCCAAAATGTGTAAGAAATGGGTTGACTCGATCGTGAACAATTTGTGAATTAAATCCCAAAAAACAATTAAAAAATCCCAGTTTTTATGGAACAAAATAAAGACTTGAATGAATCCTTTCATACTTTCTAAAAAAACGATCGCTCGCGAGATATTCGCGAAGGAACTGGGAGTTTCACCCAAAAGACAGCGAACCCAGTTTTGGCTGTATCTTGGGTGAATTTGACATTGATGGCTGTTGCTGCCACAGCTACGGCAGACATTAAATTTAGAGCGCGCCCAAGTAAATTTAAGGTTTCTGCAACATTTGAAGCGCCCAATACTATACCGCGACTTGACATACTTTAGAAAGCCCCAACCGAGGACTGACAACTCGGTCAAATCGTAATATCGAATCAGGAATTTAAGCAGAAATCCCCTACTGTTTATTAAACTACGTTTGGGCAAGAATAATATCCGTAATCTTACCGATTATTACGCGCGATCGAAAATCATATCTCGAAAAAATACTCAAATTTCTGGGAGATCGATCGTTCTTTTCTCTCCAATTTGCAAAAGTTCGCTAAAGGATTCGAGGGTTAGCGAGAAATACCCGCAGAACTGTAATTCTCCTATGGGGGTGAACTTGGTGAAAACACTGACATTCTTTCTAGTACTCCACCAAGTTCACGTGCCCTGTGGGAGAGGAACGCTTCAACGGGTTCAAAAATCCGAGGGTCTATGAGTCAGAGGAAATATAGCGCTTCGCGCTGGTGTATTTACACGATTGAAGAAATAGATTGTTTCGATTCCCCATTCCCCATTCCCCATGACTGAAAATTTGTAATGATACCGGTGCGAACTGCTATAGATCGTGAATTTCAGCGATGGGGAAATCCAGGTTGGAGACGCTGTTGAGAACCGGTCAGGATAATTCTTGAACCCTGACACGGATCGGGATTTTGTGGCATCCTCGTTCTTGCTGAAGAACGAAATCGCTCAAATTAAAGCGACATCCTGAGTTGGGGCACCCACATCAACTGCGGCCACTGGCTCGAACGCACCGTTCCCCCCACCGGTGAAGATGGAAATCTCGTTGGTACTGGCATTGGCCGTGACGATATCGGGAATCCCATCTGCGTTCACATCACCTACGGCAACGCCATCGGGGTCGCTTCCCGCACCCACGTCAAGACTGGCGGTGACGCTCAAGTTTCCCATGCCATCGTTGAGTAAAATGGCGATGGTGTCGTTCCCTTGATTGGAGACGATCGCATCGAGTTCGGTATCGCCATTGACATCGCTCAATACCACGGAAACCGGTGTCACGAGACTGCTAGACGTGAGGGTTTGGGGCGTAAAACCGGTGAAACCAGTACCCCCATTGCTCAGCAACAGAGACAGGGTATTGCTGCTGCGGTTGGTGACGACTAAATCGGACTTCCCGTCTCCATTCAGATCTCCTGCGGCGATGTCAATTGGAGAGGAACCGACGGGGATGTCGGTGTCTTGGCGGGTTAAGGTATTGCCATCTCCCAGGAGAATCGAAACCGTCTCGTCAAAAAAGTTCGTAGTGGCCGCATCGAGATCGCCATTACCATCGAAGTCGCCGAAGACAATGGCGGTGGGACCATCACCAACGGCGATCGCATCTTCACTATCGAATCCACCAGACCCGTTACCCCGGAGAACGGATACGGTGTCATCTTGAAAATTGGTCACCACCGCATCGAGGGTTCCATTACTGTCGATATCCCCCAAAGCTGTATCGATGGGTCGATCTCCGACGGTGACGTTGGCTTGGGGAACGAACTCACCATCATCGTCTCGTAGGAGGGGGGTGATGTTGCCGTCCCCGGAATTGACAGCAATCGCATCGGTGCGATCGTCTCCGTTCAAGTCCCCCACGGCTAAACGCAAGGGAAACTCGCCCACGGCAGCATGACTTTGGGTGGGAAAATTACCCGTGCCATCGTTTTGCAACTGGGAAACTCCTCCTTGGGAAAACTTCGCCACGAGTAAATCCGGGGTGACGGGTTCTGGAGATGTTGGTGGCGTTTCCTCCACAGACGGTTCGGGTTCCGATGCCGGAGGTTGGACGACGGTAAAAGCCGCAGATTCTGAGGTATTGTTACCTAAGTTGGGATCGAAAGGATTCCCCGTCACCGTGGCGGTATTGGCGATAGTGACCGTCGCATCGGCATCGATCGTCGCCCGGATCGTCAGGGTGTGACTGCCGCCGTTATTCAGGTTGCCAATGTTCCAAACCCCACTGTTGCCGTCGTAAGTTCCACGGGTGGCTGTGGCACTGGCAAAGGTAAGACCGTCCGGCCAAAGATCGAGAAGCCGTACGTCAGTCGCGTTGTCACCTCCGTGGTTGGTCACTTCGAGGGTGTATTGGATTTCATCGCCGGGGAAGAAGGGGGTATCTGGAGTTAGATCCTCTACCGTTTTGGTGACCTGGAGGTCGGCGACGGGATTGGGTTCCGATTCTGGGGGGATTTCCGGTTCTGATTTGCTCGCAGGTGCTGAGGTGTAAGGGGTAAACCACTGAGGGTGATTTTGCAAAGCCTCGGCACTCACCCCCTCGACGATCGCTAAAATGTCCCCCGTTTCCCCAGCATCCCGAACGATCGCGTTGCCGGTGGGGATGCCGTCGATTTGTTGCTCGGTAAAGACCAAATCCGCAAAGGTCAATCCTCCCAGTAATTGGATGCGATCGTCTCCGTACTGGCGAAAGTCTTGGATGACATCGGCATCAGACTCTAAAGGACCGCCGGTGGAGGCTGCGGCGATCGTGTCGGGACGGCGACCGATGGCGAACACATCATCCCCGCCACCGCCACTCATCGTATCGGCTCCTAAATCTCCAAAGAGAATATCGTTACCTGCTTCTCCTTGAAGAATATCGGCATCTTTACCGCCATATATCGTATCGTGACCGGTGCCACCTCGCAGACTATCTCGTCCTCGGTTGCCAAAAATCCAGTCATCGCCACTCGCCGCAAAAACATAATCGTCATCGCGTCCGGCAAAAATCGTATCGTTGCCCGCGTTTCCTTTTAATGTGTCGTTTCCTTGATTGCCAAAGATTTGGTCGTCTCCAAAACCGCCCACAACACGATCGTTTCCTAAAGCTGCGGCGATCGAATCATCTCCATCTAGACCATCGATCATGTCGTCTTCTGCGAAATCTGGTAAAAATTCTCCTTGAAAAAAGGCATTTGGAATCAGTAAATCGGGAATTAACGTTCCGGTTACATTAGCCATAGTTTATCGGTAAACCTTACGAGAACGATCGATGGTAGAAACACCGATAGAAACCAGTTGACTGAGTTTTAGTCGCAGCCACGACTTCAGCCAACTGGTACTCAGACTAATCCAATGTCCGTGAATGTACTTGATTATAGGATTAGATCGCAGAATTTCCAACCTAATCTCAGTGTTTATACGGTAATTTTGCCGAAGTTTTACAGGAATCTTACAAACCGAACCGTTTATTAAAGATTGAGTAAAGTCGATCGCCCCTTTTGGGATCGTGAAGAGAGACGACGAACGCGAGTTTGCCGATCGCCATCAGAAATGTTCCTCTTTATCCCTTCAGATAATTTATTAAAATTAGGCACGATTGCTACACTTTTTCTAGAATTCTCTCCCCAAGCCACCAAGCCCTCGAAGCCCCCAAATCTCAATCAACCCGGCATTGTAAGTATTAAACCGAACTTGATATTACTCCCAGCTTTCTAATGCTAAAATCCAATTTTTTAGCAGCAACTTAATCTGTTCGCGGCGGGTTTCAAAACTGGCGGCAACCCAAATGAGTACTAACCCGATCGAAATCCCAATCAGCCATTTCATAAAGGAATAGTCTTGACTGAGTAAAATTAGTTGGTTGGTAGCATTGAGTAAGAAAAGCAGCGTTCCTACAAAGAGAAATGCTCGAACGCGCAGGATTAATCCGCCGAAAATCAGGACTAAACTGAGGACTCCTGCAGCCAACCAATTAGAATGAACAAGAGCAACATATCCCAACAAAACTGTTGCCAAAATGCGAATCAGATGTCTGGCATCCCGACGATTGCCCTGCTGTAAACTCGGATCGAATTGGGCGATAAATAGAATCGAAAGCACTGGCGGGGAAACGTACCACAAACCACTTTGTAACTGCCACTGCCAGAATAAATCCAGCAGCAACCAACTCAGGAAGAATAAAGTGTAGTAGGAAAGGCGAATTTGCCGTTTGAGTTGGGAAAGAATGGCGTAGAAAGCGGCGATAAACAAGAGGCTGTAGGGATTGACGATCGCATAGGTTGTTCCTGCCGCCACCACCGGCAGAAGCAATGCCGAATTCTTCCACGGGCGGGGATGCCAGCCCCAACTTGCCCAGGGCAGGAGGTAGAGGAAGTAGGAGACGATCGCTGCAATAGCCCCCAGCCAGGGTAATAGGAGTTCCCCGAGTTTGAGTTGGTAGCCCGCATATAAAATGACGGCTGCCCCTTCCAGGATGCCGGCGTATACCCACAATTCCCTGGGGTGGAAGGTTTTCGATTCAGTGTTGTTGCGATCGCGCCCTTGCATCACCCCATAGCGAGTGAGTAAAAAGCCGGTTCCCAATCCCAGTAAATCGTTGATTCGCACGGGGTTTACCGTTGCGGTTATCAGGGAAATGCTACCGAGTCCCCAATGTAAATGTGCCAGGGTGGCGATTTCCGGGGGAGATAGGGTTAAATACGGTACCAGCATCGGCGTTAGCAGGCGATACAAATAGGCGATCGAAGTCGCCAACGCGGCGATCGCAATCAGTCGATCTCCAGTGGCGAGGGGGGCGATCCGATAGGATAATATTTCGTACGCCGCTGCCGATACTGCGAGGGTTCCCAGATAAACGATCGGTTTGAGTCGGGGTTGTCGCCGCCCGACACCGATAAATACCAACCCGACGCCAAAGGTGAGAAATCCCGTCCACGCCGTTGCCGTATCTACCCGCAACACCGAGGCGGCAACCCCGTACAGCAGGGGAACGATATGCCAACCCACCGGTAAGGGGCGATCGCTTTTTCGCTGCCACCAGTCACCCACAAGTTGCATCGCCAATCCCAGGGCGATATTGGCAATGGCAAGGGCAATCGTCGAGAGTTCGTAGAAACTCAAAATTTCGATCGTCAGCAACTCCAATCCCCAACCCAAGCCAAAAATTGTGGCATTGGTAGGGCGATGCCAACTGCGGTAGACGATACCCCCCAGAATCAGAACCGTCGCGACTATCATCTGAACGGTAACGTCGTCGAAGATGAATAAAAAGATGCAGAAGACGGTGAGAACGGCTAGATTCCAAACACACAGGGCGATCGCCCAACCATCCGCCCCCGGAACGTATAGCTTTGCGGTGGGGGTATCCCGTCGCTGCAACCAACTGCGCCATCCCCACAAACTGACGCCACTCACCGCCCACACCAGCAACCAGTATTTTTCGTGTCTGATGGGGGCAATGCCCGGTATCCCTTCCCACAAGCAGAGATTGAGCAAACAGACTCCCAACCCAACGGTTATTGCCGCCGCCCACCGACTCCAGACGTAGCGGGTGTTGAAGAACATTAATATGGTGCCAACTGCTAAACCCCAAAGTTGTACTGTGGGGATGCCGAGGGTGAGGGTTTGGGCGATGAGAACCCCGAGAATACTCAGCCATCCAGAAATTTGGCGTCGGGAGAGGAGTTGCAACCCGGAAAGGGCGGTTAATCCAGTCGGAACCAGCAACCACATCCACCCCCAGGGGGAAACATCGTTGAAGATGCTGTAGCGGGTATCGTATAACGCCAGGTAGCTAAACCCCGCCAAGACAAAGCCGAAATGCCAACTGCTGCGTCGCCAAATCTGGCGGAATCGATCGCGTCTGCCATTTTCTCCCCGAAATTGGGGAAAAGGATTCTGCTGCTGGTGGCGATTCGATCGCCATTCGCCATATCCAGCAACTCCCCATTCGATTAACATCGCCACCAATGCCACTGCTGCCGCAGCTTCGTAGGAAATATCGGGAAACCGCCAGAAAATGCAAGATCCGATCGCCGCCAACCCGGTGAGGTGAGTCAGATGAATGGCAAAGCTGGAAGTGGGGTAGCGATGGCGGGTAATGACGAATAGGGTGATGGCAGAGGCGAGGAGATTGAGCGATCGCAAGCTGGGATTGGGGAACCCGAGACACACCAGAAAGATGCCGAATCCCAATGCCAATTTGTCGCCAAATCGCGTCAGTTCGTGTTTTCGGTTGCGATCGATCCATTCGTTTACCAGCAGCATCCCGATTAAATAGGGAAACCACGTCAGCGTCAGCAAACTGCCGGGGGTATCGTGGGCTTGAGTTACTTCAGTTCCGATAACGATCGCACTTTGACGAACCCCGGCAGGAATCACCCGCCCGATTAGCGTCAACCCCTGCCATCCCACTAGGAACAATGCCGCCAATTCCCGCTTTCGCCAGACTCGGCGCAAGCGATCGAACAACCACAGCATCGCTAGAATGCTGACAGCAAGGGCTTGGGCGGGTAGATCCCACACGGAAACGAACCAACCCAGGAAGAGGAGGAAACCGCCGAAGGGTTGCCAGAAGGGGAAGGGAGTTTCGGGGGCAGAGGAGGCAGGGGAAGCTTTGGGGGCAGCAGAACGGGAAAATGTAGTGAGGCGGAATGCTTTGTGTTGGGGAGGTTGATATTCTCCCCTGTCTCCCTTGTCCCCTTGTCCCCTTGTCCCCTTGTCCCCTTGTCCCCTTGTCCCCTTGTCCCCTTGTCCCCTTGTCTCCTCCTCCACCGCAACCGGGGGAGACATCCAGGTAAACAGCCAGCCGCAAATTCCGATCGCCAACCCCATTTCTGGCAGGGGAACGGCGGCGAAGAAGAAGGCGCGCCCGAGGAGAATCAGCAGGCTATAGAGGGTGATGGCGATGTCGGCGATGGCGAGGGGCGATCGCTTTTGAGTGATGAGGGTGTTGCCGGCGGTGGCGATGGTACCGAGATAGACGGCGATGAGGGGAAATGCCGCCCATTGCCAACCCCAATGGAGATAGCTTAACAACAGTAGGGGCAGCAGGAGAAAGGCGCGATGGCGACACAATTTCCAAATGATGCCTGTCAGGGAAACGGTGGCAACGGCAATCGTTCCCCAGCCGAGGGGAGTTTGCCACAAGCCGAAACTATCCATCGCCCAGAAGTTCAAGGGCATTAACAGCAGGGTGACGATGCGCAGGGTTTGGGCGGTAAGGGCGAGGTTGGGTTTGCGGGCTGCCCACCCGCTAGCGATCGCAAAGACGATCGTATACGCCCACATCACCCCGTACTGCCCCGATGCGGGAAATCGTTCCCACTGGCTGGCGGCAAGAACCCCAGAGGATGCCACCACCATGAAGACTCCCAGAAACAGCAGCCAGCGAACGCTGAGTTCTTCCATCAGGGATTGGGAGATGCGGGCGAGGGGAGATTGTTTTTGGGCGGAAATTTCTCGATCGACGCCTACAGCTTGTTTACGCGCGGGTTTGGGCGTTTTCGCCTTTGGCACCTGAGTCACGGGCAGGCGATCGCTTAAATACAAGCGACACAAGTACTTGACTTGGGGATCGTTGAGTAAGCCTAAGTCCCGCCACGCGGCAATTCCCTCAAATAATAACGAAGGGGAAACATTTAGGTCGAGATTCAGTGTAATCTGACGGTTACGATCCCAGGACATCGATCTCCTCTGGCTGGTGCGAGCTGTCTCTCCAGCTTATGCTCGATCGGCTACACTTGAGTTGCCATTGTTATAGTATGCGAATTGGCTATTTAAAAAGGCTAAAATTTCCCTTCTTCTTTTTGCCTTCTCCCCCTTGTCATTTCAACTTTATATCTTGTAATATATATACAGATAGTTTCACACCCAGTGATGAAACGTCGCCAAAATTTGAATAACGTCAGCCACCTTTTGATATAAGGCTGACCTATATAATCCTAGACGTCCGAGCTTCACTCGCTTGGACGTCTTTTTTGGGTCATAAAAGCAACCACTTTTTACATTGTTGAAAAACTTAACTCGCAACTTCAAAATGCTGGGTAAGAGTACGCTAAGCTAGATTATAAAGAAATTCTTAAGGTCACGAACAAGATGGATATTGTATGTATGAAAGAAATCGATCCATCAGTCCTGCGTCAACTATGGTCCACGATTGAAAACACTCAATCGCGAACCCTAACGACCCTTGATGACGCAAGTTTGGTCGATCGACTTATGGGAGAATTTGGCAAACAACGGTCTCTCAAGGAACCCGATCGCGAAAATTTATGTGCCTATCTTCAGTCTCGTATCTCCTTAATTCGAGACCTGGCTTGTACTCGTCCGGGACTTCCTTTTCTGGGTGCGTCGTCTGTTTCTAATGGCGACAAAAAACGCGAATCGGGTCGTTAAAGACATCCATTTTAACCGGGGCATAATCGACTTTTTCCCCATCCACTGCTACAGTCCCTTGACTGCTTAAAGGCTCTAATTCCAACTCACAAACTTTGTAGAATTCTATCCCCGGAACTTCAATATGGGAACCATCGGCAATTTGTAACAAACCTTGCAATAATTGCCATCTTGAAGTTCCTTGCCGCACCACCACAACACCCATTGCCCCCTCATCCGCACGAATATCGGGTGCCCCTTTCTTATCCCCAGCAACCCAAGGCAAATTCATCGCCCACACGAGAACGAACTCATCCTCAATGGTTTGCCATTCAAGATTGGGGTTTAGATTGGGGTCTGAATTGGAGGATGGCGAAACCGGAGGTCGGAATGAAAAGCGCCCCCGATACGTTCGCAACTTGAGAATTCGCAACAGCGCGTACAAATCGCTGCGGACAGAACCCAACCATCGCAGGCGTTCGGATTCGATATCCACATCGCTCACCAAACCCCAAGCTAGAGACAGAATACTGTAATAGCAGCGATTTTTCTGTCGCACTCGTATCAAATCGAACGATCGCACCCCACCTTTGGCAATAATAAACGCCGCACTCAGCGCATCATCCGGTTCCCCAGCCATTTCCAACACCGTTTTGCTCAAACCGTTGCCGGTTCCTGCCGGAATCGTACCGATGGGGATTTCGATCGCCCTTTTCCAATCAGTACGACTCATCAACCCGTTGATGGCTTCGTGAATCGTGCCATCTCCCCCCACAATCACCAATCCATCGATATCATCTAAAGGTTGGTTGCGGGCAATTTCGCGGGCATCTCCCCCGGCTTGGGTTTCCGTCAGCGTCCACTGAATCTGACTTGCCGCCAGCAGTTTCGAGGCGCGATCGAAGATTTTACGGGGGTTTTGGTTCCCACTGGCGGGATTGAGAATCACGTGTAGGTGTCGTGGCGGAAGAACCGCTTCCACATCCAGAACGCCGCGCAGGGTATTATTGATGGCGCACACCCACCGATGGCAAGTGCGATCGTCTTGGCAAATAAATCGGTATTCACGCCGCATTCGCCGCCATCGCCGGAAAATTCCCACTTGAGTTAAGGGATAGGCGAAGATCGCAAAACTGCGTTCTGGAGAATTCGGTGCGATCGCTGCCCCAACAACATCATCGAGAGAGAGGACGTACTGTTGCCCCCCGCGTTCCCAAGTCAGCGCATCCGTCGTCAGGCTTCCCTGAGTGTGGGGATTTCCAGAGTTTAATTCAGCCAGGAAGTCGGAAAAAATTATCAAGGGTGAATGAAGCGAGTAACGGATAAACCTTTGCGAACACCTCCCGCTTTCGATAGAGGGAGAGATTTGAGTCGACTTTTTAATTGTCAATTGACAATTGTCAATTGTCAATTGTTCATTGCTTCGAATGCTCTGACTTTAGGTAATTCCGGAACTTTGGGAAAGGTAGACAAAACAAATTGAAATTCAGCTAATGTTAAGCCGTAAAGATGGGCGACGATCGCATCGAGTTCGGCCCGCAGTCGATCGCGATCGGCTTTTTCAGTAACGCCACACTGGTGAGAACTCAACCCCACCTCCCGCGCGAGTTCGTCAAATTCCGCTCGGATACAAACGAGTTTTGCCGATCGCTCGACGAGTTCTTGAAAATATCGATCGCCTACCCGAATTCGTGGCATTCTCAGTTGCGATAAATAGAATAAGTTAACCCGATCGACGATTATTTTGCGCAGGTAGAAATCGAAAACAAAAGAATTGAGAATGGCGAGGATTGCTAACCGTTCGGCAGTGGTCGGAAATTTCAGGTGATTTGGTTTAGCAACCCAAAGAGATCGATCGCATCGCGCATTTTTGGGAATAAGGGTAGCCATTACCGTTCTGGGGTCGCTTTTTCGCGTATTAGCTTTAAGAACTAACCGATAGCCGAAATGGAAGGAATTATCAACTCTCAACTGGGAAGAATATCCTGACGTTATCTTTGATTTTATAAGTTCGGGAAAATCGGTAAATTGTTCAATTGCATTCGCCTTATAAAGTCTCTGGCAATCTTTTCGATCGAGGGGCTTGAGGATTTTTTTTAAATCTGTTTGATGCGAATCTTTTCCCCAGGTCAAACTCCAGCCATTTTCGACTCCTTCTGAGACAATCGGAAATTGGGTCATTTTTTGAATAACCTGGAGCTCTCTTCTCGATTTCCAAGATAAAATATAAAATGCATTTTCGAGAACTTGGTTATATTTTGAGGTGTCCAAGGCAGATTGATGGATGTGTTGCGTCAGATGCCGAAGGTCTCTAACCTCACTCACAAGGGTAAACTTTTGAGTCCGACCATCTTTTTGAAACTCTAGCAGCGATAAGGAATTCTCTTCTGGAAATTTTCCCACCCAATCCAAACTTCGATCGATATTGAGAATGTCACCCAGTCGAGTACGATAGAGCAGCATTTCTCGAAGCGGCATCGATTCTAAATTTCCATAAAATCGAGTCGGAATTGCCAACGCTGCATGTCCTCCCGATCGAATCAGCTTAAAACACAGTTCGACAAAAAGATTATCGAGAGAAATATTCGTTGTGAGGCTAGGATAGGTACGATTCCCACTTGAGTATAAATATCGATCGGTTAATCGATAATAATCACTCAAAAGTTTGTATTCCTCCCGTTCCCGTTGCCATAGCCAATCGACTTCACGATCGAGCGACAAAGCATCACGATCGATTTTTCCACGAGATTTTAAAATCCCTTTTTCCTTGAATAAAGTATGATACTTCGCAATAAACTTAGTAAGTTTGGGTTGAAAATTTTCCCAAGGTGGATGCGTTATAATTGCATCAAATCCCCCTCTCGCTTCAACAATCCGATTAAACTGATATCCCCAGTGAAATGGTTTTAATGCCTCAATATCTGCTAGGGTCAGCAATCGTTTTTTCGGCTTGCCTTTCCCCAGAAACTGCGGGTACTGTATCCCCAACCGCACACTAAACTCATCAAGTAATAATCGATCGAGCTTTCGTTGTGCTTTTCGATCGACTTCCGTAATTCGATCGCGCACAAATCGAGGATTCATCTCATCAGGAATACTCTGTGCCTCTTGTAAGATAAACGATTGCGCTTTATACTGCTCGAGGCGAACGTTCTTTTCTCGTAAAATCTGTCGGTAGCTATCGGCAACTAGCGGCTGAAGTAAGTTACCCTGTTGGTGTTCTCCCACCGCATCGAACCCCTCTTCATCTACCCGAATCCAGCCAATGAGCGAATTTCCCGCCATCAGGTTAAAATCTAGATTTGGGAGAGGTTCGAGTTCGCGAACATCATCGATTTGGGCAATAAATTCTAAGTAGAAACGCAATTGACAGATTTCGATCGCCTCTTCGCGAATATCCACCCCATACAAATTCTCCGTAGCGATGCGTTTTTGGAGAATGTAGGGGAGAGAAGAACCCGACTCTTGAAGTTGCCGCAACCATTCCCTGTCGGCAGGAGTCCCCTCTAAACGCAGAATTTCGATCGCCGCCACGTACACCGACAACAGCATTTTCATCGCTGCCAACAGCAAGCTTCCCGAACCGCAAGCCGGATCGAGTACCGATAACTTCGGGAGAATATTGCGAACTAACTCGTCGCAGATGTGGGAGTCGAGGTGAACCACCAGTTCCTCGAAATCTTCAAAGGCACGATCGCAACGACGATTTACACCATCAACAATCGCTTTACCCACACTGCGATCGCACAAATACTCGGCAATTTCCGGCGGCGTAAAATACCCACCCAACCGATCGCGGTTAACATACCCCTCCCATGCATATCCCCACAGTTCCGGCGTAATTTCCCCATCGGATATATCATCGTGCAAACGCCATTCATAACTGCCAAACCACTCGAACAGTTCCTCGAAGGCGCGATCGGAAATGGCGATGTCGGGATATTGCCGTTCGAGGGAATGCAATCGAAATAAACTCCCATTCCAGTCAGGAATCTCGCCAATGAACCCGCGCGCGGTATCGTTTCTGAGAAGTTCCGGCTTTCCCAACCCTTCAAAAAATAAGGCCGATAAAAACTCGCCAAAAAAGCGATTTTCTCCGCGCAATTGACTCTGTCCGAGTTTATGTTCGAGATAGTGGCGATCTCCGCCATCTAAATCTCCCCGTCGCTGCAAAAAATAGAGGGTCACTAACCGATTAAAAAGAATGGAAGTATACCAGCGTCGATCGCCCTCTGAATGGATTCCTCGAATCGACTCAAATAAAGCAAAATGTTGCTCTTGAAATTCCTTTATAAATCGAGGGATATTCCCGGAATCGAGACCCACACTTCAATCCTCCGATTCATCTTCCTCAACCTCACTGAGTTTTGACTCTAAAAGATTCTGCAAAAATTCGTACTGATTGAAATCTTTATTCCCCTCCCATCGCGCCTTCGCTTCCATATGTCGTAAACCCAGCATCAACTCCAACCAACCCATCCCATCTTCATAGAAGTTCGGATAAATTTCTTCAATTTCCGGTAAGGGTTGCTGGGCTTTTTCTTGGACGTAATTCGTAACGGCTTCTAACCGTTCGTCTTCCGATTCATGCTTCTCCGAAATTTTCTCCACCTCAGTTTGAAATTCTTGAATGTTAGGAATATAAACATCATCGCGATTAAAAAAGATATCTAAATTTTCCGGCAGTCTATCTTTTTGGCGAGAATACTTTTCAATTTCATCGATACTAAATAAGCGATTAACAACGCGAAGTTTTGCAATTTTTGCCGCCCGTCGGTTAATGCGTCGATCGAAAAACTGAATCGCCTTTAGGAGTCGATCGAACGAATCTAAATCCAGCAGTAACTCTCGTTCTCCTTGAAAGCGAAAAACACCAATCACCAGCGGACGAAGAGCTTTGGGAATTGCGTTATAAGACTCGGTAAATTTCAAGCGTTTGGTTTCGTTTTCGTACAACCAAAACCAAGCATCGTCATCTCGCTCGAAGTACATGCAGCGCAGTTTTTTAAACACGCCCAGTACGGTTTTGGCATTGGTCACTTCAAAATAGACTCTCGCGGGTTGATAGGGTTCCCCCGTTCGCGTGACGACGAGTTGTTTTTTAGAATCCATCGTTTAAAATTTTAGATTTTAGATTTTAGATTTTAGATTT
>NZ_JBRJXU010000150.1:0-23034 GCF_057467645.1 Zarconia sp. | reverse complement strand
GGCGGTACGTCCGGCTGGGCGAAAAAATGGTCTAAAACGGCCGCGAGCGATCGAGCCTGGGGAAGCCCCTTATACATGGCGCTATCTGCATGTTGGCGGTACAAAACGGTAATCTGCCGCAACCACGCCGCCTTGCATCCCCGCAGCGCCAACCGCAACACCAACTCCGTATCCTCTGCCGGGGGAAACCGGGAATCGAATCCTCCCGCCTCCACCAGCCACTGACGACGAAACATCATCGCGCTGGGGAGAACCGGTTTCCATCGCAACCAGGATTCCAAATCTAGGGTGGGAATGTCCCGCCACAGTTCCACATCTAGCAGAGGGTTTCCTGCCGCATCGACGCGCCGCCAGCCGCTATGTACCATTCCCAACTGTGGTTGCGCGGCGAATACCGCTATCTGCGCGGCGAGTTTGTCGGGGAGGAAGATATCATCAGCATCGAGAAAGGCGACGAACTCCCCTGTTGCGGCTTCAATTCCTCGATTGCGCGCGGCGGATACTCCCTGATTGGTTTGGTAGATGTAGTGCAGGCGATCGCCATATTGCTCTACCATCGGCTGTAAGATTTGCTGCGTCTCGTCTTGGGAACCGTCATCGATGACGAGAATTTCCCAGTGGGGGTAGGTTTGCGCCAACACGCTGCGGATGGCGGCAACGATGTAGCGATCGCTATTGTAGGTGGGAATGATGACACTGACGAGGGCGTTCATGGGAGGGGGAATCTCGTTATACTGCTAACTGTTACGGAGGGCGAAGCATTCGGGCAAAAAGTTGCGGGTTCAATATCAAAGTTTCTAGCCGAATGCTTTGCCCCTACAGATATTGACAATTGACAATTAACAATTGACAATTTCAAGAAATAATCATGTCTGCGACTCAAGTTCAACCGCTGCTCAAAAATCCCGATCGCCTGGAAAGCCGACTGAAGGAAATTCCGGCGGAACCGGGGGTGTATTTGATGCGCGATCGAGATGATTCTATCCTATATATTGGCAAGTCGAAAAAACTGCGATCGCGGGTGCGTTCCTATTTTCGCGAATCCCAGCAGTTGAGCGATCGCATTGCATTGATGGTGCGGCAGGTGTGCGATATCGAATTTATCGTCACCGATACGGAAGCGGAAGCCCTCGCCCTGGAAGCGAACCTCATCAAACAGCACCAACCTCACTTCAACGTGCTGCTTAAAGATGATAAGAAATATCCCTATCTCTGCATTACCTGGTCGCAAGAATATCCTCGCATTTTTATTACCCGCAAGCGACGGATGGCGAAAGTAAAAGACCGGTATTACGGTCCCTATGTGGATACGGGTTTGTTGCGCAGTACCCTCAATATCGTCAAGCGTATTTTTCCCCTTCAGCAACGTCCAAAACCCCTGTTTAAAGATCGTCCCTGTTTGAATTACGATATCGGACGCTGTCCCGGCGTTTGCCAGCAGCTCGTTTCTCCCGAAGAGTATCGGAAAACCGTGCAGAAAGTGGCGATGATTTTCCAGGGAAGAACTCAGGAACTTATCGAGATTTTAACCGATCTCATGCAGCAGGCTTCAGAAAATCTGGAGTTTGAAAAAGCAGCTCAACTGCGAGACCGAATTCAAGGCTTGCAGTCTTTGGGGGCAGACCAAAAAGTATCTCTACCGGACGATCGCGTTTCTCGGGATGCGATCGCCCTGGCTGCGAACGATCGCCTTGCTTGCATTCAACTGTTTCAAATTCGCGCCGGAAAATTGGTGGGGCGACTGGGGTTTATTGTCGAATATTCAAGCATAAAATCCGGGATTTTGCAAGGGGATATCGGTGCCATTTTACAGCGCGCTTTAGAAGAGCATTACCAAAGTGTCGAATCGGTGGAAATTCCCACGGAAATTTTAGTACAAGCAGAACTCACTGACGAAGAAATTCTATCGGATTGGTTGAGCGAAAAAAAGGGACGAAAAGTTTCGATCGTCGTTCCTCAACGGCAAACTAAAGCCGAACTGGTGGCGATGGTGGAACGCAACGCCGAATACGAATTGGCACGGATGCAAAAAATGGGCGATCGAAACTTGCAAGCGATGCAAGATTTAGCAGAGATTCTCGATTTACCCGAACCTCCCCACCGGATTGAAGGGTACGATATTTCTCACGTTCAAGGTTCCGATGCGGTGGCTTCTCAGGTTGTATTTATCGATGGCATTCCCGCCAAACAACATTACCGCCGCTACAAGATTAAAAATCCGGAAGTTCGAGCGGGTCATTCCGATGATTTTGCCAGTATGGCGGAGGTGATTAGTCGCCGTTTTCGCAAAGATAAAGCCGTTACGGAGACGGGCAATAAATTTCCCGACTTGGTGATGATAGATGGCGGAAAAGGACAGCTTTCTGCGGTGGTTAATGTCCTGCGAGAAATGGACTTACTCGATCGAGTTCGCGTTGTCAGTTTAGCCAAACAACGAGAAGAAATATTTCTCCCCGGCGAATCGTTTCCCCTAAAAACTGATGCCGAACAGCCGGGGGTACAACTGTTACGGCGATTGCGAGATGAAGCGCACCGATTTGCCGTCACATTCCACCGCCAACAACGCACCGAACGAATGCGGAGATCACGTTTAGATGAGATTCCCGGCTTGGGATTTACCCGCCAAAAAGAACTCCTGGCACACTTCCGCTCGATCGACTATATCAGCATCGCCACCCCAGAACAACTGGCGGAAGTACCGGGCATCGGACCGCAATTGGCACGGCAGATTTACGATTATTTTCATCCGGCTGTCTAAATTTGAGCCTCGAATGTGCACTGTGGCAGGCATTTGGAACGGTCTGTCACATTTTTGCTGCCGAGTTGCACATAATAATAGACCCACACAAGCAATGAATGCTATATCGCATTTTTAGCTGAGTGAGGTTACTAGTTGCTTGCATGAAACAAGGCATTCCCGTTTGCTCCGGAATGCCTGCCATTAGGTGTATCTCGCAAACAACGAAGTTTAGACAGGAGGTGTCCCATGTCACCCTAAAAAGAAAATCAAATGTGATGAAATCACAATCCGATGCTCGCAAGGCTAACGTTGCAAAGACACCAACTTTTAAAACTTCAGCACTCAGGCTAATGCCTTGTTGTAGCTAGAGTTTTTCCCAACCCAAACTACGTTTAGACAGGAGGTGTCCTATGCCACCATAAGGAGAAAACCAAACGTGATCTTGTCGCAATCCGATGCTCGCAAAGCTCAAGTTGCTCAATTTGAAGTAGTTATCCAAGGACTCCTTCAAGCAAGCAATCAGTTTTACACTAAGTCTGAAGCTCGTCAGTTAATTCTGGCAGTCCAGTACTACCTCAAGCAATTTAATCTACAAAACTGTGAAGTTGCGGATATTTTAATTGAAGTTTACCTTCGCGGTCGAAGAAAAATTGAGCGAGGTGAGTTTTTGACTCATCCTATGGCTTTTATTCGAGTTGTCGCTCTGAACGTCATTCGAGAAAAGTTTAGAAGCCAACAAAAGTTTTGGCCAGTTGGAGATTACGAGGTAGAGTATTTTCTGCCTCCGGAAAATTTGAGCGATTATTACTTGGATGAAAAAACAATTGCCGCTCTTACCGCTTTTCACAACTTAAAAGAGTCCGATCGACAAGCAATCGAGTTGCACTATTTGCAACACCTTGCTTGGGCTGAAGTTGCAGCGTTGCTGAAGCTTCGAGAGCCAACAGTCAGGCAAAAAGGTCGCAGAGCTTTAAATCGCTTGCGTCAAGCCTATCAATCAATTCTTGAGAAAGCTGTTGCCTAGGGCTAAGGACTTGGTTTCAGGGTGTGTCTGCGTTCTCAAAAATATAAACTTAATTCAAAATACTAAAGGATAGAATAGAGAAAAGCGATCGCCGAGAAAATCACACTACACTCAAAACACTATTCACCCTACGAGTGACTGTCACATTTCGGCTGCCCAGTTGCACATAATAGATAACCACTAGCAACGAATGCAGTATGGCATTTGTTTGCTGAGTGAGTTTACCTAGTTGCTTGCTTAACAAGGCACTCCCCTTTTGCTCCGGAGTGCCTTCCATCAGGTGTATCGCGACAAATACTAAGTTTAGAAGGGTGTATTTACTTCTGCCAGATGTATCAATTTAGAGAAGCAACTAAAAACGACTTTGAAGCTATCTGCCAACTCGTTCCCAACAAAGAAGAACTTTTTTTGATGCATCCCAATGGACAATATCCATTAACTGTTGCTCAAATTCAAGAACTATCTCGCGTCCGCAAAGAATTAACGGTAGCTGTATTTGAAGATCGGATTATTGGATTTACCGATTTTTATGATTTTAACGTCGATAAATTTGCTTTTATCGGTAATGTTATTATCCATCGAGACTATCGCGGTCGAGGTGTTGGCAGGCAGATGATTTCACATATGGTGAAAATTGCCTATGAAAAATATAAATTGCCAGAAATCCGGATTTCATCGTTTAACCAGAATGCACCGGCGCTCTTGTTGTACTCAAGTCTAGGATTTATTCCCTATGAAATCGAAGAGAAGAAAGACTGGGATGGTAATCGAATTGCCATGATTAATCTGAAAATGAAGCGCGATTAACAGCAAGAGAACGAATCATTCTCGATCGACATGAAATGGGTGTAGGTTCATGGAAATTCAAACTCAACGCTTAGTACTTCGTCCTTTGAAGAGCGGCGACTTGGATGCAATTCATAGGCTTTGGACGGCTCCGGGGGTGCGTCGATATTTGTGGGATGATGAAATTATCCCGCGCGATCGAACCGAAGATATTCTCCAAGAAAACGAACGTTTATTTACCGAGAAATCCTTTGGTTTGTGGGGCGGTTGGAGTCAGACTCGAGAGCGCTTAATCGGCTTTTCTGGATTTTGGTATTTTCGCGAACCGCCGGAACCCGAAATCCTCTACGGTGTTGCCGACGATCTGTGGGGACGAGGGTACGCCAGCGAGATGGCAGCGGCGATGGTTGCCTATGGTTTCGAGAAACTGAACGTTCCCAAAATTATCGGTAGCACCGACGCACCGAACGTAGCATCGAGTCGGGTGATGGAAAAGTTGGGTTTCCAGCTTGAAAAACGGGAAACCGTTGAGGGGCTCGACACGTTATTCTACGGACTTTCAAGACTTTCTACTTAATTCGAGAAGGTGGGCAGTTGAGTGATGAGCGATCGAATTCAATGCCGGGGAGAATACTGCCCACCCGACCATTACTGTTATCCTGGGTCGATCGCAGATGAAGTTTTGCAACAAAAATGGCAAAAACCGAAAAAAAGCTTTGGTGACGCTGAAATCTCCATAGAAGCCATATCATTTCCGGATATCATGCAGGCAACAACGAGCAAGACCGACTCATATTTCTGGATGCAATGGAAGCGATCGCCCCGTATCTTCCATCCTCCCATCCCCGATCCGGCCGCCTCTCCCGACACCCCGCACGGGCAAAGCTGTTGGACATCTGAGATTTCGTTCGATCGGCAATTCATCGCTCAAATGCGCGCGCCCCTACAGCACTCCCGCGTGTTCCCCGTTCCCCGTTGCCCGTTCCCCGTTGCTCGTTCCCTCAACACCTCGAAGCAAAAGGGTGCGAACGGCTATAACCGAGAGCGAGGATAGAGCAGCTATGGGAAAGCGAGCAATCCTCAAACTCCTCGGCAATCTCGATATCGGCGTTGGAGTCACCCTCGAAATCGAATCAGATGCACTACCGGGTTCGAAAAAGCAACTCGAACTTCTCGGTCGTTTGCCAGCGAACCCCGATCTGGCCGCCACCGTCCGAGACCACTGGGAAAATCGATATCGCTCCATTGGTGCCCCCTATCGCATCAAACCCGAAGGAATCGAATACGATGGCAACGTTAACGAGCTCGAAGAATGCCGGAAATCGGCACAAGAGGTCAAGCGGGGTCTCGCCGAATGGTTGAATGCACGGGAGTTCAGAGCGATCGAGCGAAAACTGTTCGAGAAAATCTATCGCGCCGGACGCCCGCGAGTCCTCATTTGCACCGACGATCCCCTACTTCAGAAACTCCCCTGGCATTTGTGGGATTTTATCGAGAGTCGCAACGCCGAAGTGACTCTGAGCCTCCCGAACTTTCACCGCTTGACGACCCCAGAGCGCAATCCCAAGACCTACGTTAAAATCCTTGCCATTCTCGGTCACCGTGAGGGAATTGATACCGACGCAGACCGAAAGTTGCTGGAAAATTTGCCCGATGCTGAGGTGGTTTTCCTGGTGGAACCCCACCTCCAGCACATTCACGATAGCCTTTGGGAGCAACACTGGGATATTATCTTCTTTGCCGGCCACAGCCAAACCGAGGGGGAAGAGGGCAAAATTTATATCAACCCCACCGATAGCCTTACCATTGACGAACTGTGGTACGGCTTGAAACAGGCGACAAAAAACGGATTGCAACTGGCCATTTTCAACTCCTGCGACGGATTGGGATTGATGCGGCGACTCGATGACTTGCAAATTCCGTTTACCGTCGTCATGCGGGAATTGGTTCCTGATGAAGTCGCCCAAACCTTCTTAAAATATTTCCTCACGACCTTTGCGAGCGGTAAACGCTTCGATCGAGCAGTGCGAGTTGCCCGAGAACGGTTGCAAGGTCTCGAAGATAAATATCCCTGCGCCAGCTGGTTACCCGTCATTTTCCAGCATCAGACCGCCGTTCCCCCCACTTGGGAAGAATTACAAGGAAAAACCCATACCCCACGCCATACCCCGGATGAGGGATTTCCGTGGCAGCGTTTGCCGGCACTACTCCTGGCGGGTTTGGCGATGGCGGGAATCGTCGCGGGAGGGCGATCGACGGGTATCCTCGAACCTCACGAACTCAAGGCATTCGACGGACTGATGCGACTGCGTCCCGAGGAACAACCCGACCCCCGCATCACGATCGTTACCGTCACCGAAGCGGATATCCAAGCCCAGGATGCCTTGGAACGGCGAGGTTCCCTCTCCGATGCCACCTTCGATCGACTCCTGGCAAAACTCAACCCCCACCAACCCCGCGCCATTGGTTTGGATATCTACCGACCTTTTGCGGTGCGTCCCCAATATCCGCAATTAGCCGAGCAGTTGCAGCAAAACGAGAATCTCATTCTCATTTGCGAAATTGGCGGGGGCGACGAGAATCCCCCCATTCCCCCACCGGAAAACGTACCCCTCGCTCGGGTTGGGTTTAGCGATTTACCCATTGATGGCGATGGTATCGTCCGGCGACAGTTTTTTGGGATGAGTCCGGGGGCGGAGTGCGATACCAGCCAATCTTTTAGCTTTAGTTTGGCCTACCGCTACTTGAGTGCGGAAGGGATCGAGTTCGATCGCACCGGACAAAACTCGTTTCGCATCGGTTCGGTGGAGTTTCCCCGCGTCGAACCCCACTCTGGGGGATACAACCAACTCGATGCGGGGGGATATCAGGTGATGCTCAACTACCGTTCCTCCGAAGCACCGGCACAGACTCTGACCTTGGGGGATGTTCTCGCCGATCGCTTCGAGCCGGAGTGGATTCGCGATCGGATTATCATCATCGGCACGACGGCCCGCAGTATCGAAGATGGCTTGCTGACCCCCTACAGCGCCCAATACCAGCCGATCGCCCATATTCCCGGCGTTTTCGTTCAAGGGCAAATGGTCAGTCAAATTTTGAGTGCGGTGAAGGATAATCGGCCGGTCTTGTGGGTCTTGCCGGGTTGGGGTGAATTTATCTGTATTTGGGTGTGTGCCTTTGCCGGGGCGACGATCGGGGAACTTCTCTTGTCTGCGTTCTTGCCACGAAAGTTACAACGGCTACAATGGTGTATCTATATGGTAGCTAGTGGTGCAGCGATCGGTATTGTGGGTGGTATGAGTTTCATCGCCCTCACTGCAGGGGTTTGGCTGCCGCTGGTTCCATCGGGATGGGCACTGGTATTGACGGGCGCGGGAAGACTCGCCATCGGCAACCCGCGAGGGGAAGAAAACTTCAGGGTCGAGGGCCTTTGGGGTACCCCAATCCAATAAGTTTTCTCCAATTGGAAATGGGATGTAGAAAATTGATATGCTGACTCGGATTGCTGGTGTAACGGCAAGTTAAATTGGCAGGGTTTGATAGCTACGATTCAACGGTTCTTATCTTGATATTGAGAGGGAACGTTGACTTCGCTGTGGGTTGAGATCGCCTTGTTTGTTGGAATCTGGCTGGCAACGAATCATATGCATCGACCTCAATTATGAAATCCATTCATGTAGCAGTTAAACCCCTCAAAACTTTCGTCAATCTCGCGTTTATCTTGGCTGTTTCGATCGAATCTTCAGCACTGGCATTGGTCCAAATGAATCTGGGAGATCGTTTAGTGAGTCATGCGCCAGAAGACTCTCCAGAAAATTATTTTGAGGGAACCGGGCAAACTGAAGCCCCGAATCGAAACGGTGGTGGAACTCATTGCCAAGAAAATCTCGATCGGATTTTATCGACCTCTTGGGAACATTCCACTGACGAAGTGCGACAAAGCCAACCCGAAGAATATTTGGACGATCGAGGGAATTTCGATCGCGATGGATATCAACACTGTGGCAACCAAAATAGAGTTTCAGGAGCAGCACGGTAGAGAAAACTGATGGATGGTCGTCGGAATTTCGTGGAGTTAAGGGTTTAAATCCGAGTCACTGTTCGGGGGGAAACGAGAGAATGAGGGTTGCAGGCAACAAAATTGGAGAATTCCAGCTCTTTCTCGCATCTTTATGAGCTTGAAGTAGTCTCAAACCCTATTAAATTTCTACTTCCTCCTGAACAGTTACGAATCCGAAATAGACCTGTTCGATCGAAAAATTTCTGCATCGTTTGTGACAAAACCAATTTTAAATTTCATATCAAAAAAATTGGATATAACGCATTGGAGGAAATTCTATGATTTCAAATCAATTTAATCTTCAACTCTTCAAGGCTTCTGTTTTAACAGCTTTGACTTTCGTTTGTTGCAGCTCTTTTTCAGAACCGATGTGGGCACAAGTGAGTGGAAACACTTTCAAACTCATCGAGACACAAAAAGATAATTCGCACTTGGCAGATACCGGGCAATCTGAACCTTCAAATCGTTATACTGGTGGAACTCATGCTAGAGATTGGGACTTCGAGAGAGATGGTCAAAGTCAGCCAGAAAATCTAACTCGAGGAGGATCGAGATTTAACTTTGATGGAGATGGTCAAACTCGATCGGGAAGTCGCGGTGGTGGAGCAAGTCGCGGAAATTGTCCCGTCAGCGAGCGACCGTTAACGGCACTTGTTCCCAAGATTAATTTAGGTTTAACCACCGAGTCTCATCCCACATTTTGGTTCTACATTCCTGACGAGATGGCTAACGTCAGCGAAGCCGAATTCATGTTACTCGATAAGGAAAATAATCCCGTCATCGACGAACCCATTATCGTCGAACTTTCAGAGACTTCGGGTTTGGTGAGCGTCTCCCTACCCGCCACCGCCAAATCTCTCGAAGTTGGGCAAGAATATCATTGGTTCTTTGCCTTGCAATGCGATCCGGACCGTCCATCGAATAACCCCACCGTGGATGGTTGGATTCAACGAGTTGAACCCGATCCAATCCTAGCCAGCGAACTCGATGAAACTCCCGATACCGAAGACTATGTTATCTATGCCAACCACGGCATTTGGTACGATGCCCTCACCGAACTGATCGAACAATACCGCACCCAAGAGGAAAACCCGATATTAGAAGCGCATTGGTTGGCGCTCCTAGAGGCAGTTTGCTTGGAAGAAATTTCCGCAACGCCAGAATAAATCTCAGAAGTGGCGATCTCCATAAGTTTGATGGACGGTATGGGTCGTGCAACTTACCCAAATTCGCACAGATACCGAATATTGCACTGATCGATAGAATAGACGATACTCTCTTGATTCATCACCCCTGCCGTTCCCGGACGCACGTCGGTGCTATCGTGTCCCTGTACGGGAAAACTGCAATTCCAGGTATCGGGATGGTACGATCGCCCCATAGCAAAATCGCACAGCAACATAAACGCGCGTTGCTGGGAATTCCCCGACTGATTCCAGTAATCCGTGGCATAGTTGAGCGCTTTGGTGGACTGCTCGGAACCGTAAATGCCGTTGCCAAACATCCGTCCCGTACACTGCACTGCCGTTGCTGGGGGAATGATCAACCCGCGTTTGAAGATACTCAGCAAATTGCTAGCGCGGGTTCCATGCCAGTATTGCTTCACATTGCCAATTGTGTCGGCTTTGGCGGCAAAGGCACGTTCCATGGAGGGAATCTTCACCTCGTACACCCGTTTGAGTTGGTAGCGGCAGGAGAGGTGGTGGCGGTTGAGGGTTTGACGGTAGCGTTGGCGAATCTGGCGAAAGGTTTTGCATCCCTCGGCGGTGGAGTGGGGAACGCGATGCAGGCTGCAATCGAAGACGTTTTCCTGGGTTTGCGCTGGGGTGCGGACGATCGCCGCATCGAGGGCATCTAAAATGGCATTCTGACGTTGTAATTGCCGGGGGTTGCGGAAGATAGACTCGTCGAGTTTCATCCCTAAGTCCTGAGGAATGAGTCGCAGGTAGCGGCTGACGAGGTGTTTGAAAGCGGTGCGATCGCTCGTGGGTGGGGCGGTGGCAATTTCCACGAGGAACTGACGCGCCTCAGCGATCGCATCGGGAGTGACCAACCCTAAGGGAGTTTTAAAGGTGCCGGTGGTGGCATTGTAGGTGATGTGGGTTTGGGAGACGATGTGGTGAATGTTGGTTTCGGTCAGGTAGCCGATCAGTTGCGCCACCCGGCGATCTCCGTCGGAACGAATCTGGGTGGTGGCGATCGCCGCTAAATCTGTGGCGCGGATAGACTCGGAGCTGTGATTATCGAGGGTTCGCGCTTCGGTATAGCCTTTTCTCAGCTTCTGCCGCTTCATCCGAAACAGCTTGTATTTGGCGGCTGCCACCGACCCGAGGGAATGGGCTTTGCACTGCAACTGCTTCCCCACTCGTCCCCACTGGGCAAGGAAGGTTCCATCGTCCCAAACGCTGCCCTGCCAGACTTTATTCGAGTTTTCACCCACTTCGACGTAAATGAGCTGGCATCGGGTGAGGAGCTTGGGTTGGGATGCGGTCTGGGATGTCGTATTCATGAGTTGATTTTATATTCAAGTGTAGGGATGAGTGAGGGCTTACAAGTTGATTTCTGGGATGGGCTACTTCTCCTAGATTCAATCGTATCGTAAATTGATTTTTTAGTCAATATTTTGTGTGTCAACAATTGTGTGTTTTTGGGAGAGTCAAGTTAGGAAATTTCTACTGTGACCGAACCAAAATCCCGAAAAATTGGTGTCGCGAAAGTCAATCCGACCTCAAAATTGCTGGAAATTGGGAGAAAAAGGGAACGAGTTTACAGGGGTTGTAGAGGGTGGTAAAGTTTAGATTAGTGGCGTAGCTTTATTTATTTTTTGTACGATAACCTATTTGACCGTGCCAGCTAGAGATATTCATCACAACACGGTTGCCGCAGGAATTCCCAAACAAGATATCGTATTGGGTTATCGATCTCAAGAAGGACGAAAACCGACAGGGTTTGTCATTTCGTAACCGTTGCCTCAAAATTCGGGTTGCGCTCGCCTGTACTGCACTATAAATTTTAGGTATACGCAACGCCATCACTCTCCAAATTCTTGTCGAAGAATCGTCCGAATCTCAACAAGCAGTTGTGGAACTTTATGTTCGACAACATCCCAAATTATCTCGTTTTCCAAACTGAAATAAGTATGCGCTAAAATATCTCTTAATCCAGCAATCTTTCGCAATTCAACCTGTGGATAGCACTAGCGGATCTCGTCAGGAACTTGCTTAACCGCTTCACCTATAATTTGTCAATTGCGAACCACAGCATCAAAGGTGCTATCGTCCTGAATAAACTCTTCTAAATTCATGCCAGTCGTATCGCGAATCACCTTCTCCCCGGCATCGAGAATATCCTCAAAATATAAGCGCAAGTTACGAGACATCGATTGCTTCTCGTTTCACCATTTCTCGCACTTGGGGTTTGAGCATTTTCAAACTCACCAAATCTACTGATGTCCCAAGCTTATCCTCCAAAAAAAATTTCAAATCCATATAGCGATCGAACGTAACCGTTCCCTCAAATTCCACCAATAAATCGACATCGCTGTTTTCCGTTGCTTCATCTCGTGCTACAGAACCAAATAATGCCAGTGATTTGACTCCGTAATCCCACAACATCTCTTGATGCTGCCTCAGCCAGGTTGTCACGGTTTCTTTATCCATCAAGTTTCTATGCCGTTGCACGCTTGCTAAATTGTTGTCTGAAATTGTATAGCGGTATTCAGTAAGGGCGCGGACACTCCGATCTAACATGAGCGTATCTTTTATCTTTCTCCCCCCGCTCCCACCGCGATTGCCAGCGATTGCCTGCCCACGGTCACTTGTGTCAAACACGCGACTGAATATGGCTATATCGTTGGAAAGGCGAGCAAGATGTTTGTGCTGACGCACACGCTTCGCGAACGCACTATTGTCCTAACCCGACTGAATACGGCTATAGTTGATTCAAAACGATCGCCCCAAACTCGAGAAACTGGAGCGATCGCATTTTCTGGCGCGATCGCAATTGAAGGATTTACAGTCGCGGTAGTATCACCATGCCTATCCCAGCAAGATTAACTCATCTTTTTATCCGATCGCGTTTTCCGAGAATTCGGCATTGGAGGTGGTGTCACTGTCGAGCTGGGATTTTGCGGTTTGGGAGGATTAGAAGGGGCGATCGCACTTTTCGATTCCGCCTCCGACGCCAACTTTTGCAGCAGCGGTTCCAAATCCTTCGGCAATGTACCCCCATTCCCGCGCATCAGTTGCATTGCCCCGGCAATTAACCCCATCAACTTTCCATCTTCCAACAGGGAATTAATCAACGTCATCCCACTCGTTGAAAGCATCAACTTACTAATCTCTTGAGTGCCATTGCCATTACTTCCATTCCCACCGGGAAACGCATAAATTTTCGCATCTCCCAACACCCCCGGCTGCGGTGCCAAAGCCGTCGTAATTTCCGGCAACCGCTCAATTAATTGCGGTCCGAGTTCGCTAATCACGTTCGCAATCCGGTTGGCATCGCTAATGGCATTTTCCGCCTCCACTTTCGCTTCAATCCCCTCAGCTTCCGCCAAATCCTTATCCCGATTTGCTTGTGCCAAAGTGCGAATCGATTCTGCTTCCAAATCTGCCGCTTGACGAGCAATTTCCGCCTGCCGCTTGCGTCGGAATACATCAATTTCGATGACATTTTGTTCCGTAATCCGTTCCCGTTCCGCCTCCTGTTCCGCAACAATTAAAGATAGCCGTTGTTGCCGTTGGGCTTTCTCGATTTCCGTCGCTGTTTCCACCGCCGATTCTGCTTTTGCCCGTTCCGCTTCGGCTATCAATCGTTCCTCTTCTTTGGCAGCAATGGCGATCGCCGCTGCTTGTTTTGCCAGTTGGGATAACCGTTCCGCTTCGGCAATTTCTACCTGGGCGGTAAGACGATTCGATTCGATAGTTTTCTGGCGATCGATTTCCGCCATTTCCGCCTCTCGTTTTTGCAAGGCTTGAGCAACTTTGAGCTTCTTCTCCTGTTCCTCAATTTCCACCTGGGCAGTCAGGCGATTCGATTCAATCGTTTTCTCCTGTTCGATTTGGGCCATCTCCGCTTCTTGCTTTTGCAGAGCTTGGGCAACCTTCAATTTTTTCTCCTGTTCTTCTAGGGCAATATCCGCAGAAATTTGACTTTGTTGAACCGCCAATTTTTTGCGAATTTGCTCTTCTTCCACAGCCTTCGCCTGCAAAATTTTCGTCCGTTCTTGATTCGCCGCTTCCTTATCTTTGGCTTCTTGAATTTCCCGTGCCCGCTGCGCCCGTAACGCTTCGAGTTCCAACTGCTGTGCTAGTTCCGCACTTTCTTTCGATTTCTCGATTTCCAAGGTTTGAGTGCGAGCGTTAAATTCCTTCTGTTCGATTTCCACCTGATTCATCAGTTCGATTTCTCGCCGTTCCTTGGCAGTGGTGAGTTCCACCTCTTCCTTCTGCTTAATCGACTTCTGAATCGTCTCCGTCCGCAGTTTTACCCCTTGGGCATCGAAAAAGTTATTCGTATCGTAGGTATCGCTTTCTTCAATTTCAGAAATTGCAATATTATTGAGAGTCAACCCCACCTTTTTTAAATCCGGTTCGATGAGATTGAGAACTTCTTGAGCGAATCCCAACTTGTCAGAATCAATATCCGCCAGTTTCTTGCTTTTTGCCGCCGCCCGAATCGCATCGTCTGCCCGTTTCTCAATGGCATTCTTAATATCTTCTGTAGTGATTTTGCCATTTTGAGATAACCGTTCCGTCGCCGTTTTAATATCATCGTCAAGGGCATTAATACAAACAAAAAACGTCACCCGCATATCCGCACGCAAGTAATCCTGGGTGCGAACGGCCAGTTTTCCCGTACGTTCCACATCGATCGAAATCTCCTTGAGGGGAACGCGAGTCAGGCGATCGAACACCGGCAACACCATGCATCCCCCGTGCTTGATCACCGTTCGTCGCTTCCGCAGCACCCCCCCAGTTTTCACGAAGGCTTCGTTGGCGGGAGTCACTTGATAGAGGCGAGAGTACACCAGCGTCCCTAAAACAATGAGAAAGACTAATGCCGCCCCGAGTCCGGCAAAGAGCGTTAAACCGCCTCCTAGCAAGCCGAGGGTGGGTTGAGTGGTTTGGGAAGGAAATGATGAAACTCGACCGGGAAAACTCGCGGGAATGGTTTCGAGGGGTGTGGTTTCTAGAGGGGTCATTGCTAGGGCAACCGATTCCGCTTCTCGAATATCGATCGAAGGTAAAGATTGCACGAATTCAAGCCAAAATAACATGGCATTTCCTCCAAAAATTGATGTAAATTTTGATGAAAAGATTAAACCTTTGGGTTTACAGTCAAGACAACGAAATTCAATTTCACATTGACAGCTTCAAGATTGCCAAACGGGTCACTAAACAGAAGGAGAAGACGCAGACATCCAGCGATCGAAATCGGCACTGTCTCGGGCAATAACCATATAGGTTCGCTCTTCGAGATCGATAACAATTACCTCATCCCCCCGTTGGGGAATCGCCATCGCCCATTCCGGCAGCGTCGCACTCACCGTCACTCGGTTGCGATCGGCATCGAGAACATCCACCTGACCGATTTTTCCCTTGGGAACGCACGCCGACGTCACCGTTCCCGTCAGTCCCACCAGGCGATCGTTGCGGGTATCTTCCCCAAACGTGGCAAACATCAAGCCGATGGGTCGGGCAATTGCTCGTCCGGTCATCAAACTAAAAACAACAGCCACCATCGAAATCAAACCGCCAAGGCCAAATAACCGACCCGGAATCCCACCAATGAGTTCGCCGACGAATACATTCAACATCCAACCCGACAAACCCACCAAACAAAAATCGATCGCCAACAATAACAGCAGCGGAACCCGACCTACCCCTAGCCACGACAGTAGTTTTAAGGCATTTAAGTCGCCATCGGCATCCACATCCGTCTCGACATCGGCATCCACATCCACATCCACATCCACATCTGCGTCGGCATCTAAATCTACCTCGTCGTCTCCAACTCCCCCCACAAAGACCAGGAGGAACAGCAATAGTCCCATTCCCAGACAAATCCAATAGGGTAAGTTAGCAAGATCGAACAACATAGGGGTTCAGTGGCGTGAGGGCGAACAAATTGCCATTTTCCAACTCAGCAGGCAAAGAAGAATCTCTACATTCGGGTCAATTCCCCGGGTCGTCAGGGTCTAATCCTATGATGGCAACGAACCAGACTCAATTTCAATTCATAAAGTCACTCGTACAGTTCATAATTTTCATCTTCGTCAACAGCCAGGGAAAGTTGCGGGGGTTCTCGCACCGGATTTCGCTTGCCGAGGGTACGTCGCCACGGTTCCATCCCCTCTCTAACTTGATATAGGTCGGATTGCTGCCATTTATGCACTTTGCGTTCGACCTAATATTGAAAATGGCAATTTTCTCTGTCACGTTCGATCTCGAATAAAATTTTAAATGTGGAGAGATACGATGAAGAAAAATTTTTTTCATCCAGGAGCAGCAGTTTGGATTGTAGATTATACGCTTTATAAGCAAAACCCTTTAACCTGGACGGCAGATGCTTATGCCATTGATGGTAATTATGGTTGTGGAAAGGAGTATGAGTATACTCGAGATTTTCCTGGAGTTGTCTCTCTAATCTCGTTGCACGAACAAATACTGCTACCAAAAATTTCAATAGGACTGATTCATTTTTCCCGTGGAGGATTTAATTATCTGATATCAGATATAGATAATCTTCCCAAGCCTCCTTTTTTGATATCGTCAAATTTAGATATAACACTAATTTTTGACGGTTATGTAAAAATTAATGGCGAACAAGACGTCATCCATTTAGACGATCCAGGACCTTGGATCTATGCAATTAGCTCAGAAAATTGGTTTGGGATGATGACAGTCCTCGAAGAGGAAAAGTTACATTTAGTTGCATTTTCCTCCGATAATCATGCGACGGTTTTAAAAGAAGATTGTTTATGGTCTTTTGAGTACGATTGCTCGGTTGGAAGAATCGGAGATGTTGGAGAAATACGATTTTTTAGATAGTATTTTATCTTCTTCTATCGTCGCCATTATCTAATTTTTTCCATTCTCTCAGTCAATTTTAAAATAGTAGATCCGACGGCTTCTACTATTTTTTTGTTTGGTAAAATACCGATCATAATAATTTTCACGGCAAACGCAAACGAATTCTCCTTAACTGTTTTTTTCCTTATCTTATTCAGATTAAACGAAGAATATTCTATTCTCAATCGTCTATTTTATAGAACAAAACTTTCCTGGTATTTCTCGTATAATTCGGCTAAAACGGATTATCTCCCTTTGTCAATTTTCCATTGTAAATTGCTTCAAATGTGCCTGTAAGTCTCGAATCGTCAAAATCGCCTGAAATTCCAAATTTTGCTCCTGATAAAACTCCGCGCCTCCTTGCTCGCGATCGACCACCGAAATCACCCGATCGACCTCGTACCCAGCCGCGCGCAACCGTTCCACCGCCTTCATCGCCGAAGCCCCCGTCGTCACCACATCTTCAAGGACCACCACCTTCGACCCCGCTTCGAGTTCGGGCCCTTCGATATACGCCTTCGTGCCGTGTCCCTTGGCTTCCTTGCGGATGATGAGTGCCGGAATCGGTTCGCTTTCGAGTGCCGAAATAACGCTCACCGCAGACACGATCGGATCGGCCCCCAACGTCAACCCCGCCACTGCTTGAGTATCTGGGGGCAACACTGCTAAAATCGACCGGGCGATCGCCAACGCGCCGACGGGATGAAGCGTTACGGTTTTGCCGTTGATATAATACGGGCTGCGCTGTCCGGACGAGAGAACGAAATCCCCTTCGCGGTAGGCAAACTGGCAAAATAAATCCAGAAGTTTCTGGCGCACGGCGGTCGGATCGGTTGGAAGCACGGCGGAATTGAGTGTCATATTGTCTAGAGTGAAAAAACGACGACAGATGATTGAGAGTTGTTGGGTGTGCGCGCGATCGATGAGAATAAAAGAGACAACTTCAGCTAGAGCCGTCAATTTCTCTCGATCGTTAGGTAACCGATTGGATCTTGAGTTACTATTTACACAAAAGTCAATACCAAAGCGGTTTGACTCGTTTGCATCCGTTCTCGTTCTTCCTTGATTTGAAGACACCGTCCCCACTCACTCACGAATTCAGATGAAGTACTGCTGCAAATCGATCGCCGGTTTATTCGCGGCGATCGCCAGTCTCTCCTCGATCGCTCTTCCCGAAGACGCTCTAGCTCAGAGTCGATCGCAGCCCTTTCAAAATTTCGACAGCCTTCAAATCCGAGAGCGAGAGAACGTCCGAGTCGTCCCCCTCATTACTCTACCCCAGGCTTTTGACAGTGCTTTTTACGAGCATGGCGAAACCTATTTCGATCGCACCAGCATTCAAGGAACCGCCGAGTCTTTGGGTGGGCTGTTCTTCCCGGAACTGGAAGTGGCAGACGATGCCGAGTCCGTGAACGCCCTCTACCGAGATGCCCTCAACCAGCAGCTGTACAGCGATCCCTTCATTCGTACCCGCGATTTAGACGTGTATAACGGATCTTTGCTAACATTGCCCTATGCTTGCGGTGTCAGTCCCGTGATTATTGACGGTACCGCATTGCAATGTTCTCGACGGTAACCCCAACTGACGTAACTCACCCAACCGTTTCCGGACTCGCAAGTTGCGGTCGGGTGAGCGCTCCAATCTTCAATCGAGTCAAAAGCTTGAGTATAGAAACAAATGGGCAGTGCAGGAGTTGAACCCGCCTAAGGCGAATTATGAGTTCGCTGCCTAAACCGCTCGGCCAACCGCCCATGGCATAGATATTGCTAAGATAGCACAACAGGCGTTGAAGATCCATCGCGACCCGATTCTTCAAAATCCGATCGATCCGATCCGCACCAGACTCTACTGCTTGAAAATCTGCAACCGAGATGAAACTCAATACCACGATCGTCCTAACCACCCTGCTGCTGCTCTCCATGTTCGGAGCGGGTTTGATGAGTTCAGTTTGGGGCTTTTCCCTGGGACGGCAAGCGCTGCAAGGGGTCACCCAACCCGACGTGCGTCCCACGAATAATTTCCTCGGCGATCGCGAAGGTTCCCGGCAAGGAGAAGCGGTCAAATTTTTGAAAGAAGAGGATATCCTCAAGCAAGTGGAAAATATCGAAGGTTAAGGAAATCGGCGAGGGATTCGATAGGATTGGCGAGAGTTGAACCCGGACTCATTGGCACCCTCACCGCATCTTCCCTTTCCCAATTGTGACGTCTAAAGTCGCCCCGCCCACCTATGATGGGTATATAAAGCTCTTTGAATCCGTTTTTCAAACTCACTTAATATTGACCTACATTTCCTTCAGCAACTATGAACCCTCGATCGGGGTGCGAAGAAGAAGCGAACCCATATCTGTTCTCCCGAATTCCCCCATCTTTTTGGTGGATCGCTCTAACACCGATCGCGGTGCTGGTGCTAATCGAGTCTCCGGCATGGGGGAGTTCTGGCGCGGGGAGTCCACCCCCCCTAGTCTGGTCGGATATCATCTGGCGCTTACTATCAGTCTTAGCACTCATTGCCATCAACGCCTTTTTCGTCACCGCCGAGTTTGCTATGGTCTCGGTGCGGCGATCGCGGATCAACCAACTCGTCGATGAAGGCGACTTGCAAGCGAGAACCGTTCAAAACCTACAAAACAACGTCGATCTCTTGCTCTCGACCACTCAATTAGGGATTACCCTATCGAGCCTTGCGTTGGGATGGATCGGGGAAAAAACCATGGCGAGTTTAGTCTTCGTCGGCATCGGACAACTCTCCATCGACAGCAACCTGGGAAAATTTCTCACCCATTCGATCGCCATTCCCGTCGCCTTTCTGCTGGTGGCCTACCTGCAAATCGTCCTGGGAGAGTTGTGTCCGAAATCCGTTGCCTTGCTGTACTCCGAAGAACTGGCGCGATTGCTCGGTCCCCCCAGCTTAACGATCGCCCGGTTCTTCAACCCCTTTTTGTGGATACTCAACCAATCCACCCGCTGCCTACTGCGGCTAGTGGGAATCTCCTATACCGGTCAAGGTTGGTACAATCGCGTTACCCCTGAAGAATTGCAGCTCATCATCGCCACCGAGCGAGAATCCACCGGTCTGGAAGCCGAAGAGCGAGAACTGCTCAACAACGTCTTCGAGTTTGGGGATGTCACCGTGGATGAAGTGATGGTTCCCCGCACCAGCTTCAGTGCCATTCCCGAAAACGCCACCTTTCGCAACGTCCTCCACGAAGTCGCCACCTCCGGACATTCAAGCTACCCAGCCATCGGAGAATCCCTCGACGACGTCAAAGGCATCGTTCACTTCAAAGAACTCGCCGAACCCCTGCAAAGCGGGACGCTGACCCTGGAAACCCCCATCGGACCTTGGATTCGTCCGGCGCGATTCGTCCCGGAATACATGCTTCTCAGCGAGCTGTTGCCACTGATGCAGCGATCGGCACAGTCGATGGTGATGGTTGTCGATGAATACGGCGGCACCGCTGGATTGGTGACCATGCAAGATTTAGTGGCTCAAATCATCGGCGATCGGTGCGAACCCGAAGACTCCGAAGACTTGAGCGTGCAAATCCTCGACGAGCAGACGTTTGTCGTGCAAGCGCAGATGCACGTCGAAGAAGTCAACGAGTTACTCGCCCTAAATTTGCCCTCGATCGATGAATATCAAACCCTCGGTGGTTTTACCATCTATCACATGCAAAAAATTCCCTCCGTCGGCGAAATCCTACACTACGAGGGTCTCGAACTGACGGTGATTTCCGCTGAAGGGCCCCGTCTCGATCGCATCCAAATCCACCGTCACTCATCCACACCAGAATCCATTTCCCTTCCCGAACCACAGCTACTCACCCTAGAAGAAAACCCGACATCCACCGAATTCGATGCCGAAGCGGAGGACATATTTCCCCCTTGGGAACCGGAAGCCGATTTGGAACTCAAAGGACGTGGAGAAGGGGAGACGCGACGGGAGCAGTGATGGAGTGAAGTGACCCCAAATTAATGACCCCAATCTAAAATCTAATACCGTTTTTCTATGAAGCTGCGCTAAATACTTCCTTACCCACTTAGGGTTTGAGCGCAGTTTTTTGATGCAGCTTCACATCGAATCGATCTATAGCAGTTCGCGCTGGTATCATTACAGATTTTCAGTCATGGGGAACACCGGAACACCGGAACGGGGAATGGGGAATGGAAAAAAACGATTTTTTCAAGAGTGTAAATAAACCAGCGCAAAGTGCGATAAAACCTAAAATCTATCTAAAATTTTGAATGGTCAATCGATCTAAAATATAAAATTTATCTAAAATTTTATATCTATTTCTCTTTGAATTGTTGTTACGCGATCCGAGCACAAACGGCAATAGTTTGTTATGCTAACAAGTCAAATTAATTTGCAGTTGCAGGAGGAGTAAGCGTTGTCTCGCTATTACTTATTTACCTCAGAATCTGTTACCGAAGGTCACCCCGATAAAATCTGCGACCAGATCTCCGATACGATTTTAGATGCCCTCTTTGCCCAAGATCCCAAAAGTCGGGTTGCGGCTGAAGTCGTGGTTAATACCGGTCTCGTGCTGATTACGGGAGAAATCACCTCCAACGCGCAAGTCAACTACATCCAACTCGCCCGCAAAAAAATCGCGGAAATCGGCTATACCGATGCCGATAACGGCTTTTCCGCCGAGAGTTGCTCCGTTCTCGTCGCCCTAGACGAACAGTCAGCGGATATCGCCCAAGGGGTAGATAGCGCCCAAGAACAGCGAGAAAAGGCGAGCGATGCCGAACTCGACGAGATCGGTGCGGGAGACCAAGGCTTGATGTTCGGCTTTGCCTGCAACGAAACCCCCGAGCTGATGCCCTTGCCCATTAGCTTAGCCCACCGCCTGACGCGCCGACTGGCGATCGTCCGTAAAACCGGCGTGTTGCCCTATCTGCGTCCCGATGGCAAATCTCAAGTAACGGTAGCCTACGAAGATGGCAAACCCGTTGGCATCGATACGATTTTAATTTCCACCCAGCACGATGCAACCATCGGCGAACTAACCGAAGACAAAGCCATCCGAGACAAAATCGAAGCGGATTTGTGGACGAACGTCGTCCAACCGGTTTTTGCCGATATCGACATCAAACCCGACGATAAAACCCGCTTCCTGGTGAACCCCACCGGGAAGTTTGTCATTGGCGGTCCCCAAGGGGATGCAGGACTCACCGGACGCAAAATTATCGTCGATACCTACGGCGGCTACTCCCGTCACGGCGGTGGTGCATTTTCCGGTAAAGATCCCACCAAAGTCGATCGTAGTGCGGCTTATGCCTGTCGTTACGTCGCTAAAAATATCGTCGCCGCCGGACTGGCCGATAAATGCGAAGTGCAAGTGAGTTATGCCATCGGCGTTGCCAAACCCACCAGCTTAACGGTCGAAACCTTTGGCACTGGAAAAGTCGATGAAGAAAAGCTGCAAACAGCGGTCGAAAAGCTATTCGAGTTACGACCGGCCGGAATTATCCAAACGTTCGATTTGAGGAATCTCCCAGCCCAGCGGGATGGGCGTTTCTTCCAAGATGTTGCCGCCTACGGTCATTTTGGTCGCTCAGATTTGGATTTGCCCTGGGAAAAAACCGACAAAGTCGAACCGCTTAAAGCGTTACTCCAACCTGTATCGGTCTCGGCGTAACCGTATCTCATCGCTGAAAACAGTTTGAAAGAAGGGAGAACGATCTCGTTCTCCCTTTTCTATTTGTCTTGCGGTTTGCATCCAAAATTGACCCCGCCAAGAGTCGATCGAAACAAGAGTTATCGAGATTTAGATGTTACCAACTGTTCGCGATCCGATCTCATTTTTCGGTAAATTTTTTGAAATTTTGTGATGGTTTTCAGACGGCTAGCGGGACCGTCTGCAGCGATGACAGTTGGCAAACTTCAGCGAGTGGTTCTCGATTGAGAAACGAGACTGGTACAATGGTTTGAAGACACCATCAATCGAGCTAAAACTGCGACGCAGCTTGTTAAACCTCTGGCAATCTATAACGTTGCCACTAGCTTCGCTCGAAAACGACCCGAAACTTTAATTCCAACTCGATATTCCGCACTCAATCTCCACCCAATCTTCGATGGGTTGAAAAACTCAATTCTGGGGAATTTGTCGCCATGCCGAATTCCGAACGTTTTCCCTTCATCGAAGCCACCGGATGAGTGAGTCGCGACCTCCTCTGGGGGAGGGTGGCATTAAGATTCCCACTGTAAGACCCGTAACCCATCCGATTGATTGGCGGTCGAGCAACCATGAGTCATCACTTTATTCCCATATTCTTGTTGCCCCTGGCAAGTGTCGCGACCTTACCCGTTGTGGCTCAGATTCTACCGGATGGGACGCT
>NZ_JBRJXU010000149.1:0-2507 GCF_057467645.1 Zarconia sp. | reverse complement strand
TTCTTCGTTGGTGGTTTCGAGTTCTTCGATCACCGCTTGGAGGTTTTCGCGGGTTTGTTGGAGTTCGTATTCGAGTTCGAGGATGCGTTGGGAGGCTTCGGCGTCGGCTTCAAAGCGTTCTCCGGAAACCTGTTGGGGAGCGGCATCTTCTTGAATGACGATGACAAAGAAATCTTCTGCATGTTTGCTGCTTTCGTAATAGGTGACTTCGAGTTTGAGATTGCGAACCCCCTCGGCGCGATCGAGTTTGATTCCCGAATAAGACACCGGCGATCGCTCTCGTTTGGCCCGTCGCAAGGCTGTATGCAGCGGGAGTTGCAGCTCGGTGACGATCAGTTTTGTAATATCGGTGGTGGCTTTGCCCAGGGGAATTTTTAAGACCTCCAGGCAGTCGTTGAAGGTATGGAGCAGTTGGTGGTCCCGTTCTACCAAAAAACAGGTGGCTCGATATTTGCCTAAAAAACTCTGAAATGCCCGATCGAGCATCGGATCGAGACGATTTTCTTGACGACTTTTGAGCAGGTTCGAGAGGGGCAGTTGGCGGGGATAGGGTTCGATTTTCTTCGCATGCAGAGTTAATCGAACATCCCGGAGTTTTTGATAAATTTTTCCTTTTTTATGAAGGGCTTTGAATTCCGGTTCCACATCCCCGAGGGTTTCCGATTCCCCCAAAAAGAGAATTCCGTCCGAGGCCAGGGAAAAGTGGAGATGTCGCAAAACCTGCTGCTGGAGTGCCGATTGCAGGTAAATCAACACATTGCGACAGCTGATGAGGTTCATGTTGGTGAAACCGGCATCTTTGGCTAAGTCGTGGGGGGCAAAGAGAATTTTTTCCCGCAGATGGCGAGAGACCTGCCAAGAATCGCTTTTGCGGGTGAAGTAGCGTTCGATCCGTTTGGGTTCGATGTCGTTGATAATCGTCAGGGGATAGATGCCGCGATCGGCTTTGGCTAAGGCGGCTTTATCGATATCCGTGGCGAAAATTTTATAGCGCACGGGTTTGTTCGATCGCACTAAAGCTTCATCGAGCAACATCGCCAGGGAGTAGGCTTCTTCTCCGGTGGCGCAGGCGGTAACCCAGCAGCGCAACTCTTCCTCGGGTTTGGCGAGATCGATTAGTTTGGGAATCACTCGGGCTTCGAGAAAATCCCACGCCATCCGATCTCGGAAAAATTGGGTGACGCTAATGAGTAAGTCGTGGCGCAGAATCGCCCGTTCTTCTGCAGAGGTTTCGAGCAGGCGAATGAAATCTTCAAAATTTTGACAGCCGCTAATCAGGTATCGGCGATGGATGCGTCGGGAGAGGGTACTGGTTTTGTAGTGGGAAAAATCTGTCTGCTCGTGGTGGGCTAAAATGCTGGCAATCCGCTGCAGTCGATCGGCATCGAGAAAGGAAACGGAGTCTTGACGGGAGGTATCTGGCGCTTTGGGAGATTGCACCAGCTGATAGACCATTTGGGCGAGTTCCCGAGGGGGTAAAATGCGATCGACGACTCCCGTAGCGATCGCCGTCCGGGGCATCCCGTCAAATTCGGCGGTTTCGGGTTCTTGCACCATGGCAAATCCCCCCGCTTCGTTAATGGCACGCAAACCGTTGGTGCCGTCGCTCCCCGTTCCCGATAAAATGACTCCGATCGCGCGATCGACGTAATTTTTAGCGAGAGATTCTAAAAAAATATCGATGGGAAAATTCAATTCATGACGGCTTCTTTCCTCTTGTTCGAGCAAATGCAATCGGCAATTTTCTAAAACTAAATTCTTTCCAGGGGGAATTAAATAGACGGAATTCGGTTCTAACTCCATGCCGTCTGTAACCCGATAGATGGTCATTCGAGTCCGTCGTTCGAGCAGTTCTTTCATCAAGCTTTTAAAGTCTGGCGAAAGATGCTGAATCACCACAAACGCTGCCCCACTATCAATGGGCATATGCTCGAAAAAACCTTCGAGGGCACGCAGTCCTCCGGCTGACGCGCCAATTCCCACTACGAAAAAATTGGGTTCGAGTTCGCCACTCGGAGAAGTCAAACCAGCTCGATCGTCTGACATAAAACGGATGCGGCAGCAAGAGGTTAACTATCTCTACATAGTAACGGCATTCAGTTCTAATTTGGTGGCGATCTTGACTCAATCCTGTCCGTTAAAAATCTGCCAATTTTTCCATGAAACGATCGACTGTGAAAACGATAAAAAATCTAAAAATAAAGATATTTAACAGAAAGTTACTGTAAGATAAGATTTTTAATATCTACACAAAAAAGACCATTTCGCGTGAGTTCGAGATCGAAGAGTTTCTGTAAGCATTCAGGTATCAGCCGTCACCCATTCGTGAAAGGTTAAGAAAATTGCTTGTTTGTCAAGCCCCATATTTAACGTCAGTTTTGGATAAGACTGTTTCCGGTGAGGGCGGGGAATGGGGAATGGGGAATGGGGAATCGGGATGAAGTACTTTGCTCCCCTGCAACCAGATGTAGCCAGTGCGATCGCTTCGCTCATCAAGAGGCTTGCCA
>NZ_JBRJXU010000148.1:0-11495 GCF_057467645.1 Zarconia sp. | reverse complement strand
TACACCCGAGCGAAAGATAGTGGCACGATCGAATTTTTTCAATCCTATGTTTTAGGAAAAACTAAATTTAGCGATCGAACCATCGAAGTCGAAACCCCCACCCTCGCCATCCGCCAACTCAGCGAAAACAAAGGCGGAATTTTTTTCGGAACCGCCTCCCAACTGGTGACGCAGTGCAGCATCAAAACCCTACCCCTGCGCCGCAATGCCCAAAGCTCGGCTGTTTCTCCCTACCAACAACCCCCCGTTTCGCCGGACAATTGCGATCGAGAAGAACACAACCGCATCAACGTAGAAGCCTTTCGCAACAACGAGTATCCCATCGTCCGGCGACTCTTTCTGGTGACTCGCCAAGATAACAGTGTGGATAAGCAAGCCGGGGTTGCCTATTACACGCTGCTACTCACCGATGAAGGACAGCAGCTCATTCAAGAGGCGGGTTTCATCCCCATTCGCTGAATACTGTCAGTTTGAGAATCGAGTTTTAGATGAAGCCAGTGCATAATTTCTCCATAGCAATCCTAAAAGGTGATAGAAAAACCGATCGTCCTCGAACATCCAATCTTCCCCCTGCCTCGTCCGCTTCTGGCAACATCTCCGCGTCACAGATTCCATGACTATTGCACTTCCGATTCGCACTCCACGGCTGGTGGTACGGCGGTTTGAGCCATCAGATTTACCCGCGTACCTCGAATTTATGCTCGATGAAGCCTCGACCCAGTACTTAGCCTTCGAGGATGCTCAAAAAACCGAATCCGGGGCTACCGACCTGTTTAATTACGTTATATCGGCGTACGATTCGGAAAATCCCGTCCATGCTTACGCGATTGCCCTCGCGCATACCAATCGATACGTGGGGTCTTGCGGCTTTTCCCCCTACGAAACCGATGTGGTGGAATGTTACTGGAGCATCAATCCCTCAGAACGCCGTCACGGTTACGCCTTCGAAGCGATGCAAGGTTTGTTAGAGACCCTGCGTGTTTCTGGAATTGGCGAAGTGCGCACCTATGCCAGTGACCAGAATCTTCCCAGTTTGAATCTGGCGCAGAAGCTGGGGATGGCAAACCGAGGACGAGCCGTTCACGCTCATTCGGGGTTGGAAGGGATCGTGTATTCGATGGTGTTTTCGCCTGCGTCAAATTCTACTCAGCAGGTATAACGACGGGGATAATAACGATCGATGTCTAGCTCAAAACCTCGTCTTTTCAATGGTGTCGGTCTGATTTTTGCGGGATTCTTGACGCTCCATCTTTTTGGCGGCGTGCAAACCTTAAAGTGCGCTCGCGCCAGAATCCATCGAGCAGTGGCGTGCGAACTGACGGAGTCGGGGGTATTTCGCCAACGCACGACTCCCATTAAAGCCGGACACCTTCAAGGGGCAACCCTAGATCGCAAAAAGGCGAATTACCGGGTAGTTCTGTTGACGAACACCGATCGAATTTATTTCACCAGTGTTCACCAGATCGCTTTTGGTCAGATCGTTCAACAGCAAAGGGTCGATCGAATTGAAGGGTTTCTCCAAGATGACGCTCGAAATTCTCTCAAGATCGAGCAAAATAACAATTGGTTAGCTTACCCGTTAGCGATATTATTTCTTATCGGAGGAGTTTGGGAAGTTCGCGAGTATTGGCAATTGCGACAATTGAGTCGATTCTAACGATAGCGATTAATACAACCCCTCAGTTGCGATTTAACTCTTGGCGAAAAGCATTGCCAGCGGCGATCGCTTCCCAATTACTGCCATCGAGTGCTGCGGCTCGATCGACGGCTTCGATCGCTTCTGCACGACGATCGAGTTCCCATAAAGCAAAACCTCGATCGAGCCAAATGCCGGGATTACTCCCATCTAGATCGATCGCATCGTTGTATTCTATCAAAGCGTCCTGCCACTGACCGGCTCGGGCGAGTTTTTGACCCCGACGGTAGTACTGTAAAGCGCGATCGACATTTTGGCGATGCACCTTCATTTTGCTTGAAATCTCTTCTGGCTGCCATCCCGTTAAATCGACTAAATTCTTCAATTGTCGATTTTCCCAGCGACTCCGATATCGCCATTTCGCGAGGGCAAAATCGTCATTTTCCGGTCGGCGAATCACATATCGTCCTTGAAAGACGACACCCGCTCGATTCCAGAAAAACTTCCCCGCGTTTCGAACATTTTCCTGTAAGTCATCCTGGCTGATTTCCTGGAAAATCAAATCTTCGGGAAAGGTTTCTTCTGAATAGCGAACGTGCAGGCGAGTCACAAACGTAAAGTTTTCCAGTTGTTCGCTTTTGAGTAATTCGCGCAATTCAATGAGTTCTGTGGGCGGTAACGTGCAAGGATCGCATTTTCCCAGACCGCGCTCGTCAATAAATAAAGAGCCGGCATATTCGAGAAATGCAACATTTTTGCCTTCGTTTTCGTAAACGTTCTGAAACATCGAATCGTAAAAATTGCTAAATTCTCCCCGAATAAATGCCGGCAGTTCGTCCCCAGAAGGTTGTCTCAAAGTTGAAGTGGTATCTGTGGGAATCAAAGTGGTTCGGTAGTTGGCTACTTCGGCAAATCGATCGGGGGATAGGATATGAACGATTAAATCTTGGTCTCCAGTCGAATTGAGAGTCCCCAAACGAATGGGAAGCATAAAATTCGGGGATTCGTAGTCTAAAATAATCGGTCGTAGGAGTCCGTATCCTTCTTTTTTAAACGCTTCAAGATTGACTCGAACGACAAAAAATTTCATGTCATTGTCAATATAATCTTGAAACATAGATCGCGCCGATTCGGGAGCTTGATAATCGTTGGTGCTCAACCAATCGATTAAGGCATCGGATTGCCCCGCACTAAGGAGAACGATGTCGTATTCTCCGAGGGTAAATCGATCTTCAACGATGACGCTACCCGCACTATTTTGACCAAAACTCGCGCCTCCACCCGCTTTCGAGGCTTGATTTAAGAAAGACGGAAGGGCGATAACTATTACAATTCCTGACAATAGTAAAAGACCACATAATACCAAAATTATATTTTTTTGATGGCGAATGCTCCAAATAATTACAGAAACAAAACCCATCAAGACGATCGTTACTAAACCCGTCCAAAGATACGGTTGTAATTCTTGCTGTAAAAATCGATCGGTATCATCGACATACTGAACCAATCGAGGTGCGGTATAAGTGTCTAAGCGATCGATAATTTCTGGGTTCCCAATTCTTACTTGTTCTCGGGTGGGAATAACGGGAATGGGAACGATGCGAGCAAATTCTTTGACATCCCCTTGGTAATCGTTCGCCATCATAAAAAGACTGCGATTCCCGTCTCGAGCAATGACCACCTGCGATGACGAATTAGAGAGCATTACATCGGCTTTCGCGACAAAAAAGCCACAAAAACCACTAACCTCAGACACCGATCGGAAAACGAGAAATAACGAGAGACCAAAAATAAAAATATATTTATATCTTATGGAATTCATTGGCTTGTTTTATTAAAAATACTCGTTATGTCAGAAGATTCTAAATTTTTTCAATATAGATGAGGAATCACTCTATTTATCCTCAAACGATCCAGCTTGAATATTGGGTACAGCTGTCAACTCTTCGTGGCGATCCCCAACGTCGGTTTCCGAGACAGAAGCGATGATATGAGTCTTGTTTCGATGGGATATATATTGCTCATATGCCGACTCTGTCTGGCTTCTCGTTTGATGAAACACTCAAAAAATTTACGACTCTCGCCCACCCTCTGATAGATTAAATCTGCCAACATATCGAGTCTATTATGTCAACAATATTTTCGACAAATTTAAGATAAAAATGGCTTGAACGAGCTGATTTTTTTCATAAAGATCGGCCATTTGGCTGATACATCAGATCCCATAAGCTGATATGCTCTTGCGTGAGATCGACAGCCGGATTCAGTAGAAAAACAATCCACAGTAACCTGCTGTCTAGTTTATCAACGAGAACCTCTGTAAGTAAATAAAATTGGCAATGTATCGGTATCAAAAACTGATCGCTCAAAGAGCGACCTTTCTCGAAACCCCAACAACCCCGACAACCCCGACAAATCCCACAGATCGAGAAACTCCTTCGACGATCGAAACCACAACAACGGTGCCTCTGGCAACGGCATTCATGCAGCAGTTGATCGGCAACCTAAAAGCCCAAATTTTCGAGGGCTTAAAAGTCACCCACATCGGTTCGAAAACACCGCAAATTAATAGTTGCAGAAGTAAAACCAACCCCAACATTTCCTACTCGATTCGACTCGCCAAACAAGGACAATCGCTGCAATGGGATTGTATTGCGTTTGCTATCCGCGGTCAGTACAACACCATCGATCCCGATGTCCAAGTGTTCGAGTTCAAAGCCTGGGCCGATCGAGTCACGCCGGTCGACCTCCTTGAAACCTTAGAAAACATTGCCCGCACCCATCGTTAATTCTTTTCCCGAACACCCTCCACTGTTAGCAATCGAGAGATTTGGAGTTGGTTTGGTTTCCGTTCGATAGCAGGGTTGCCCCTACTTCCTCGATATCCGCCGCTAGAGAGTTCGATCGCGTTTTAGGCCGTGAGATCGCGCGAATCGCCCCCGATCGAGCACATTAGCAAAACTAGAGAATTATTAGAGTTAAATATATTAGACTTGCCATTGCCCCTCTCAAAAACCGGAGCAGTCTCAATGGCAGATGTCATCGATTATCAAATCTACGGAAACGACCTCCAACTCGTTGAAGTCGAACTCGATCCTGGGGAAGGCGTGCAAGCCGAAGTGGGCACGATGGCCTACATGGAAGACGGCATCCAGATGCAAACTTCCATGGGGGGCGGGTTGTTTGCCGGCTTCAAGCGAATGCTGACGGGGGAGAGCTTCTTCATTACCACCTTCGCCAACGGCGGACGGCGCAAAGCCCGAGTGGGGTTTGCCTCCACCGCCCCCGGTCAAATTATTCCCCTCGATTTAGGGCAGTTGGGGGGAGAATTTTTGTGTCAAAAGGATGCCTTCCTGTGTGCGGCCAGCGGCACCGAGATTAGCGTTGCCTTTACTCGCCGTCTGGGGGCGGGTTTCTTCGGCGGCGAGGGTTTCATCCTGCAAAAGCTGCGCGGAGACGGACTCGCCTTCGTCCAAGCTGGGGGGGCGATTATCGAAAAAGTCCTCGAACCGGGAGATGCTTTGCGCGTGGATACCGGCTGCCTGGTGGGATTTTCTCCATCGGTGAATTACGACATCAAGTTTGTCGGCGGTTTCCGCAACGCCTTGTTTGGTGGGGAAGGTTTATTTCTTGCCGAGGTGCGCGGACCGGGGGTTGTGTACTTGCAAAGTCTGCCCTTCTCGCGATTGGTCGATCGATTTGCGGCCATGCCTCAGTTTCAAATTGGGGAGGATAATTCGTGATGCGATCGCATCCAGAGGCAAGCCTTCCCATTGCCAGTACCCAAAACCCCCTCGTCAAAAAAATCCGCAAGCTGCACCAAGCCAAACACCGACACCAGCAACAACTTTTTCTGATCGAAGGAACCCATACCCTCGAAGCGGCTTGCGAGAGCGAGTACCCCCTCGTTTGCGTTTGCCATACCGCCCGATGGGCCCAAAATCATCCCGAACTGTGGCAGCAGGCAAGCCAGCACGGCCAACGAACCGTCGAGGTGACCCCAGAAGTCCTCAAAGCCATTTCTACCACCGTCCATCCCGAAGGAGTCGTCGCTACTGCCCCCCGTCGGTTGAATCCATCTCCCGCATTGCCTTTTTCCGGCATCGGACTGGCACTCGAAACCCTGCAAGACCCCGGAAACCTAGGTACCATCGTCCGGACAGCTACGGCTGCGGGGGTTGACCGATTGTGGGCGAGCGCCGATAGCGTCGATTTCGACCACCCCAAAGTCTTGCGCGCGTCCGTGGGTGCCTGGTTCCGGCTACCGATGGCCGTCAGCCCGGACTTAGCAACCCTGGTGCGGGAATGTCAGCAGCAGCAAATCCAAGTGGTGGCCGCCTGTGCGGGGGGAGAGCAAAATTATTGGCAGGTTGACTGGTGCCGTCCCACGTTGATTTTACTCGGGAACGAGGGTGCCGGACTCTCTAGCGAATTGGTGGCGCTAGCACAGCAGCAGGTTCGCATCCCCCTAGCTCCGGGAGTCGAATCCCTGAACGTTGCCGTTGCGACAGCACTGATGGTTTACGAAGCCTACCGACAGCGATCGGTTTTGGGAGGAAGGGGCAATGGACAATTGACAATTGACAATTAACGCCATGTGCAACTTAATTCTCCAAAATCCTCTCGCACGGGGGGAAGGGCAAAAGGGGGATAAGTCTACTCGCTCACCATAGCGCGCAAAAAGAGCGCACACCGCGTAATTAACAATGGGTCAGTTGCAACGCTTAACTCCCTCTCCCTTGTCTCCCTTGTCTCCCTTGTCTCCGCATCCGGTGTGTCAATCAAATACTCCTGACTCAAAAACCTTGAAAGGAAGGCGCGACCTCAGTTTTCCGTGACGTTGCCAGAAGTGGCACAAAAAGTCACACGATTTGAAAGTCATCCGATAAAATTTGAATCGTCAGGTGGTGTGAGGGCTACTCTTCTGACGGAACTCAGCTATGACTGAAGCGTCGAAGATAGATAAGGTTCTCAACTGTACGCTGCTGGGGCATCCCCAAAAAATCGGGTTGGGTGTCCCGGCTTTATTCTCCGGTTTCGATAATTTTTGAGTTGACTCCAAACGTTTTTGCGGCGATCGATGGGAAAAGTCGATCGAACGTTCGTTTTAGCTTTCATCCAATCCGAGTCCAGTCAGGGCAAAAAACACAGCACGAGACACAAAACTTGTCTTAACTTTTGCTGCGATGGCTATACAACCCGCGATCGCCCATCCTAAAGTCTTAGATAACCTCAGGCGCGGGTTAAGCTGCAGGCGATCGTGCCGACTCTAGAGTCGTCCCTCATTCGGTTCGCAGGGGGGCTAGGTGGAGGAAAAGCGATGTGGGTTTAGGTAATTCGAGTTAGCGACTTGGAACCGAGTTTCCCACACCCTACACCCCACACCCCACCCAAAGCAGAAATTGTCTTATCCCAAACTGACGTTAAATACTAAAACGAACGCTCTGACATGACGACTGAAACTTCACCGCATTCCTGGGAACCCTTTGGATTTGCCCCGGATGCGACTCAGGACTCCGCGATTTTAGCCGAACTCGGATTTGTGCCCGGTTTGCGAGAACTGCTCGCCATCCGCCAAGTCCACGCCCTCGAACACGCTACCGTCTGGGTTCTGAGCGAATCGGGCCTCGGGAAAGGTAGCCTAGAGTCCGGTTCGACTCCCCCGGATAACGAATCTCTGGGTGGAATGTCCACCGATACGGGATTTTATCTCTACGGACCCGTCAAGACCGGGGAGTTGCGACGCGCCGTGCAAACCGCCTTAAACCGTTTGAAAAATGGGCAATGGGACTTAGCCGTCCATCCACGCTGCGGTACGAATCTCTCCGTTGCCATGCTGCTGGGGGTGGGGTTAACCCTCGGGTTCAATCAACTCTTGCCCAAATCTCCCCTCGAACAACTGATGGGGTTGGGATTGGCCGCAGCCACCGCATCGGGAATTGCCCCCGACTTGGGTTTGGTGGTTCAGCGATACGTTACCACTGCGATTCCCTTCAACCTCGAACTCGAAGAAATTCGTCTAACCCGAGATATGTGGGGGCGTTCGGCGCATTTCGTTCGCGTCGGTTGGAGCGATACTCCCTAAAACTTGCAATAAAACTTAAAGTCTTGAATCGGCGGAGAACTCACCCGAAGTAGTACCCTGAAGAATAATGTTCGCGGTCTTTTCAGCCGTGAAGTGTCAAAAATTCAAGCATTCATCACACAATTTAAGGGAGAATAATTAATGGCTCTTAAACGTGGTTCTAAAGTCCGCATTCTGCGCAAAGAATCCTACTGGTATCGGGAAGTTGGAACCGTTGCTTCCATTGACAAGAGCGGTATCCGCTATCCTGTCATCGTGCGTTTTGACAAAGTCAACTATAACGGTTTCAGCGGCAGTGCTGGTGGCGTGAATACCAACAACTATGCAGAAAGCGAGTTGCAAGAAGTCGGTTAACAAATGTTACAACAGGCAATCGATCGATCGAAACCCAGCCATTCTGGTGTTTTTGCCCGCTTCAATTGCCGAGTTTAGTTTCTAGTGCCCGAACTTCCTGAAGTCGAAACCGTTTGCCAGGGGCTCAATCGAGTCACCCTGGCGCAAGAAATTCTGGGTGGAGAGGTATTGCGAGACAGTACGATCGCCCACCCAGTTTTCGTGGCTGATTTTCTCGATGGATTGACTCGACGCGCGATCGAGCAATGGCATCGTCGGGGTAAATATCTCCTGGCTCGATTAGTTGAGAAATCCCCAAACCCCTCATCCCCAAATCTCTCACTAGCGGACACCTCACCTCAACACGCTGCAGGTTGGTTGGGCGTTCACTTGCGGATGACCGGTCAACTGCTGTGGTGTCATCGAGACGACCCCCTGCAAAAGCACGCCCGAGTGCGCCTGTTTTTTGCCGACGATCGAGAATTGCGCTTTGTCGACCAGCGCACCTTTGGCAAAATGTGGTGGATACCCGATTCTACCGACCCCGCCAGCATTATGACGGGATTGGGCAAGCTCGGACCCGAACCCTTTTCCGAAGAATTTTCCCCAGACTACTTCGCCGCCACCCTCTACAAACGACGGCGACCGATTAAAACCGCCCTCCTCGATCAAGCCATCGTGGCAGGGGTGGGCAATATTTATGCTGACGAAACCCTTTTTCTGAGCGGCATTCCCCCAACGGCACTCTGCTGTCAGTTAGATGAAGGACAAATTGAGAGCATTCGCACCCAGTTAATTCGGGTGTTGCGAGATTCGATCGCTGTCGGAGGAACCACATTTAGCGATTTCCTCAACGTGCAGGGTATCAACGGCAACTACGGGGGTGTTGCCTGGGTCTACGGTCGGACGGGGCAGCCCTGTCGCGTTTGCCAAACCCCGATCGCCCGAATTAAGCTTGGAGGGCGATCGACCCATTTTTGTCCGAGCTGCCAACCCGATCCAGAATGAGGTTGAACGCTCAAAAGATAAAATGGTAACATCGCTAGCGTTCGATCGCTTTCTATATGGAGCCAGCGAACCCGGCAATCCACCGGTCAAGATTTCACCCTTTCCACCTATCATCTGAGATCGCCCATGCCCCCCAAAGCCAAAGGTTTAAAAAAAGGTTCCCTCGTGCGCGTTGTGCGCGAAAAATTAGAAAGTAGCGTCGAGGCAACTGCCAGCGATACCCGCTTTCCTCCCTACATTTTTGAAACCAAGGGCGAAATCCTCGAAACCCAAGGCGACTACGCTTTGATTAAGTTCGGTTTGGTTCCTACCCCGAATATTTGGTTGCGTCTCGATCAACTCGAAGCGTTCGAGTAAGCCCCATCCAAAATCAATGTTTGCGTTGAATTCCCTCGGTTGGATTTCGACAAATCTGTCTCGATCGAGTCCCCCGTTCGATTCCCCATTCGATTGTCGGTCGTTCCTCGGGTATCGCACTAATAATCGAGACGACAAGATGAATCTGCGACCCTTCGAGCGTCTGTACTCGCCCCAGATCCCTAATTCCCCTCCAGTACCGTGTCTATCCCTTCCGCTATGTCCTCCCGTGCCAATCCTCGCGTGTCCGTTATCGGGGCGGGGAAAGTGGGCAGCACCCTCGCCCATTGCATCCTCCAGAGAAATCTGGCCGACGTCGTTTTGCTCGATATCGTCGAAGGATGGCCCCAAGGATTAGCTCTCGATTTAACCGAAGCATCCGGTTTAGAACGCCATCATCGCCGCGTTATCGGAACCAACGATTACGCCGATACCGCCAACTCAGACGTGGTGGTGATTACGGCCGGTCGTCCCCGCCTACCGGGGATGGATCGATCGGATTTGCTCAAAATTAACGCTCCGATTGTCGCCAACGCCACAAAAGCGGCGATCGAGCATTCTCCCAACGCGATCGTTATCATCGTCACCAATCCCCTCGACGTGATGGCTTACGTTGCGTGGCAAGCCTCCGGACTGCCCCCCCAGCGGGTGATGGGTATGGCGGGAGTTCTCGACGGTTCTCGCTTGCAAACTTTTATTTCCCTGGAACTCGGGGTTTCCGCCCAAGACGTGCGCACGGTGGTTCTGGGAAATCACGGCAATAAAATGGTTCCCCTGCCCCGCTACTGTACCGTCGGTGGCGTGCCGATTACCGAGTTGATGGATGGTGCGACGATCGAGCGTTTGGTGGAACGCACTCGCAACGGGGGTGCGGAAGTGGTGCAGTTGATGAAGACGGGAGGTGCGTTCTTTGCCCCAGCTTCTGCCGCTTGTTTGATGGTAGAGTCGGTGTTGCAAGACCAGTTTCGATCGGTGAGTGCGGCCGTATATCTCGACGGCGAGTATGGCATCAAAGATTTGTTTTTAGGCGTGAATTGCCGATTGGGTTGCCACGGGGTTGAGGAAATCGTGGAATTAAAACTGACGGATTCCGAGCGAGATGCACTTTACGATGCCGCGGAGACGGTACGGTATGGGGTGAAGGAAGCCAAGGATATTTTACGTTAAGCGCGGATATCGGTGATTGTGAGCAGGGGGAGCAGGGGGAGAAAGGGGAGCAAAATCCAAACGTGCTAAAAGTCGTTACGATTAATATTCTGTTCGATCTCGAAACCTGGGAAGCGCGACGGCACTTGCTCGCCGAGGGTTTGGCTGCCGAACAAGCGGATATTATCGGCATCCAGGAAGTGCGGTTGCCTGAAGATACCAGTACGTGGCTGGCCCAGGAACTCCAGATGCCCTACGTTCATTTGGTTCCCTACCATAAGCCTAAGGGGTTGAAAATTCCCAACTACGGGGCGGCCATTCTCAGCCGCCATCCCTTTACTCGTGCGGAAACCCTCGATTTGCAAACTCAAGGACGATTCGCCCAACGGGTTCAAATTGAAGTCAACCATCGACCCATCACCTTTTGCAACGGGCATTATTTCTGGCATCCGGGGCCGACACCCGAACGAGTGAAACAGATTCAGTTGCTGCTCGACTGGTTGGGGGAATTGCCCCCAGAAATGCCCGTTGTGGCGGTGGGAGATTTTAACGGAACCCCCGAAACACCTGCTATTGCTCTGATGCGGGAGCACTTTGCGTCTGCCTATGCCACCCATCACGGCTGCGAACCCGAGTATACTTGCCCGACCCCTCTGGCCCGTCGGGGGTGGAAGCGAACCCTATACCAAACTCTACTGAACCTGAAAGCCAATCGAACCTTGCAACCGTGGCGGGGAACGTTAGACTATATCTTTATCAGCCCGCACCTGGGAGTTCGAGATTGCCAATTGATTCTCACGCAACCCGAAAAGGGCGATCGAACTCTTTATCCCTCCGACCATTTTGGGATTGCGGCCGAACTCGAGGAGTTTAAGTAATAACCCTACCGGAAACTCTACCCCCACACCCTACACCCTGCACCCCACACCC